>CAJWVY010000013.1 GCA_913048135.1 uncultured Verrucomicrobiales bacterium | reverse complement strand
GTTCCTTGGCGCCTCGACCACAAAGCTGCGCGTGCTCGCAGTTGAGATGGTTCAGCCGGTGCTCGGCGCTATTGAGCCCGGCGTCCGCACAGGACTCGCCGCGGTGCCGCCTCACACGCACGCACTCTCAACGTAGCACGGCGACGCTCCCCCTTTGCCCGAGCATTTGCGATAACATCTCCATTGAAAATGATTATCAATGGAGAAAGCATGTACAAGCCTCTCGCCATCGCCGCCCTGCTCAGCGACCTCGAACAACGCGGCCTACTCGATTCCACGCTAGTCGTTTGGGGCGGGGAATTTGGCCGCATGCCCTTCAGTGAAGGCAAAAATGCGCCGGGCCGAAACCACAACCCCTACGGCTTTTGCATGTGGATGGCCGGCGGCGGCGTGAAAGGCGGCATGAGCTACGGCGAGACCGATGAGTTCGGCTTCGAAGCCGCCGTCAACCCCACACACGTCCACGACATCCACGCCACCATGCTCCACCTCATGGGCCTCGACCACGAACACCTCACCTACTTCCACCAAGGCCGCGAAGAAAGCCTCACCGACGTCCACGGCAAAGTGATCAAAGATATCGTGGCGTAAGAAAACCGGGATCGTCCCGCTTGCGCAAGAGCCGGTGCCCGCGTACCGTTCCAGTTCGCTTATGAACACCCGCCGTCAATTTCTCAAACGCACCGGCCTCGGGCTGGGCGCGCCGATGATTATTCCTGCGAGCGCTCTGGGCCTCGGCAAGCATGTGGCCGCCAATGAGCGGGTGCAGTTGGCGACCATTGGCGTGGCCAATCGCGGGCTAACCAATCAACGGGGACTCGCCAAGGACGAGCGCGTGCAGATTGTGACCGTGTGTGATGTGGACCAATCCCACCGCGAGCGGGCGCGGGGACTGGCCAAGCTGCCGGCCGCGTCAACTTATGGGGATTTCCGCGATGTGCTGCGGCGCAAGGATGTGGACGCGGTGATGGTGGCCACACCCGATCATTGGCACGGCTACATCGCCGTAGCCGCTGCGCGTGCGGGCAAGGATATTTACTGTGAGAAACCGTTGACCGCCAGCATCGAGGAAGGACGAATTTTGGCGGATGTCGTCCAGCGCGAGAAACGCGTGCTGCAGTGCGGCACACAACGCCGATCAATGGCCGGCACACGCCGCGCGTGTGAACTAATCCGCAACGGGTACCTCGGCGAATTGAAAACCGTGGAGGTGGGGGTCCCCGGCAAGTTTGCCATTCGCGGCGGCTACACCGGTCTGGAGCCGGTGCAACCCGTGCCGCCGACGCTCGATTACGAGATGTGGCAGGGCCCCGCCGCGAAAGCGCCCTACACCGCCGCGCGTGTGCATTTTAATTTCCGTTGGGTCAACGAGTATGCCCCCGGCTACATCACCGACTGGGGCGCACACTTCATCGATGTAGTGCAATGGGCCAATGACATGGATGCCTCCGGGCCGGTGGAGGTTATCGTACGAAGCCAAACGCGCCGGCCCAAGGGCGTGTACAATGCGCCTGAGGGATTTCACATCGTCTACCGCTATGCCAATGGCGTGCGAATGACGATGAAGGCGGAGACGGATCGCGCCAAGTGGGGCATCAAATTCATCGGCACAGAAGGCTGGCTCTTCAGTGAAGGCCACCGTCTCCAGACACATCCGGCGACGTTGAAGGATCAGCCACTGAAAGACTCCGACACGCGCCTGTACGGGTCCGACGATCATTACCGCAACTTCATCGATTGCGTGTACTCCCGCAAACCCACCGCGGCCACCGCCGAGACAGGTCATCGTTCCGCCTCGGCCTGTTACCTAGGCGCCATTGCTGCGGAGACCGGCGGCACGTTGCAGTTTGATCCGAAGAAAGAAACGTTTCCCAATCAACCGCGCGCCAACCTTCATCTGATGAAGCCGATGCGCGCACCGTGGAAGCTCACTTGAGCGGCTCGAAGGCGGAGGACGCGCTCTCGAAGCGCACGGTAAAAGGATCAAACAACACGCGCCCAGCCGCCTCGGCACGCACTTCGCCGTCCGTCCAGACCCGGGATGTCAGCCGTTTCTGTACGGCCACCACCTTAAACCGTTCCAGCTTGGCGGCCAGCCCGCCGATAGCGTACAGCGGATTGGCCAGCTCGGCCTCCAGTTTAGACAGCTGAAATTCCTCCCGATCGATCCACACTTTGATAATCAGGTGATGCAGCACGAGGTTCACAATCGGGTCCTTGAACGTCTTGCCCGGTTTCACAAAAAACTGCAGCACATACGCCGGTCGCCCCTCCACCGATTCCGTGCCCAGCAGATGCGGCTCAAACTGTTCCCCGTACTTTTCGATCTGGCGCACGATCAACCGCGCATCACCTTCATCCTTTTTCTCGCCCGCCGTTCCGGCCTTAGCTTGGGCGCCTAAAAACTTCAGCTTCGTTTTGCTGATGTTGCGATGTTCCTTGGCCACTTGTTCAGGCGTTGGCTCCTTGCCGTCGCGCAACACCAGCACGGGCACGCGGTTATCGGTGAACGACTTAAACCGCCGGGTCTGCAGGCGTTCCACTTCGCCTTCCAAATCGAAATCGGTAATCCGAATATCCCTCTGGTAAGTGAACACCACCCCCGACTCCGTGGCACTGGCCCGCGACCGCTCGGTCGCACGATATCGCTCGACAATTTCCTCCGCAGTCAATGGCACCACCCGCTCATTCGCTTCGGGATCCAGACCGCGCACAACCGCTCCTCCGGCCGTCAGACAGCCCGTCGCCCCTGATAACCCCAACAGACAGATCAATATGAACCAACACCAGCGCATGCAATGAGCGATCCTAGAAAACCGTTCGAGCCTTGACCAGTGAATAACTCTGATCGAACCCGTTGACAACGGATGCTGTGATGGCACTCTTGGGCCGTATGCAAAAACTATTTCTCATGTTGATGACTGCCGTGATGGTGTGGGGCCAAAGCATTGCCACGGCCGCTGAAGTGGAAGGTCCATTGAAGCCGCATTTGGAAAACCCACACATGGACCTGCAACAGGTCTTCAAGGGCGAACGGTTCGGCAACATTGTGGTTTCCATGAAAGGCACGGTCATCGCCACCTGGGGCACCAGCCATGTGCGAGCCAAGCGCAGCGAGGATGGCGGCAAGACGTGGGGACCGGAAATTGTCATCGCCAAGCCCGGCTTCCAACCGGGCGGCGTCACCGTGAACGAAGCCAATGGCGACATCATCGCATTTGTAGAAGATCGCCATCCGCCCGCCCCGATCCACGTGTACGTGAGCAGCGATGACGGCAAGTCGTGGGAGAAGATTCCCACCAAGATCAAGCCCGACTCGAAAGGCAATGCGCCGTCCATGCACATGAACGAACACGGCATCACCTTGCGCCACGGCAAACACAAGGGACGCCTGATCCGCCCTTCCCGCTGGTACGCTGGCCAAAACCATCGCAGCAAATGGCCCGAGCATTACACCAATGCCATTTACAGTGATGACGGTGGCAAGACGTGGCAGACCAGTGAGCCCTTCCCTGCCAAGGGCACCGGCGAGGCGATGCTCGCCGAGCTGAGCGACGGTACACTCTATTACAACTCCCGCCGGCACTGGGCCGAGGAAGGCGCCAACCCGCGCCGGCGCTGGACCGCCACCAGCACGGACGGCGGCCATACCTGGAAAAACCTTACCTTCTGCGAAGTGCTGCCCGACGGTCCACAGAACACCAACTACGGCTGCATGGCCGGCCTCACGCGCTTGGCCGTGAAAGGGCATGACATCCTGATCTACAGCAACTGCGACAGCCCTTCCGGTCGTGACCACGGCACTGTGTGGGCCAGCTTCGATGGCGGCAAGACTTGGCCGATCAAGAAGCTGGTGTACCAAGGCCGTCACGCCTATTCCTCAATGACTTCCGGTCGACCAGGCACCATCACCGAAGGTATGATTTTTCATCATTTCGAAGGCGGCCCCAAAGGCGGCTCGGCCGTGGCACGGTTCAACCTCGCGTGGATTCTAGATGGCGGCAAACTGACCGGCAACGGATCCGTCCCCAAGAATTTAAACTAACCCTCGACAAAATCATTCCATGGAAAAAGCATTGATCATTGGACTTCTCCTAGGCGTCAGCCTGTCGGCGGGATTGGCCGCGGATAAATCGGTGATTTCAGCAATCGAAAAAAGTGGCGGCCTCGTCCTGCCCTGGCCTGGGGAACAGGACGCGTGGGAGGTGGAATTTCACCTGCGCGGTCGAGACCTCGAAGATGACGACCTATCCGCCGTGGCGGCTCTGAAAACCGTGGTAGCCCTGAACCTGCGCAACACGAAAATCACCAGTGAAGGCCTCAAGCACCTCAAGGGCCTGTCCAAGCTCAAGCGCCTGCACCTGGAACGCACGGCCGTAGACGATGCGGGGGTCAGTCACCTGACCGGTTTGGAGAACCTTGAGTATCTCAACTTGTATGGCACTAAGATCACCGATAAGGCACTGGACCAGTTGAGCAGCCTCAAGAATCTCAAGCAACTATACGTCTGGCAAACCGAGGTGACCGACGACGGCGTAACCAAGCTCAACAAAGCCCTGCCCAACCTGAAAATCGTGAAAGGCGTCGATCTCAGCAAGATTGTGATCGTAAAAAAAGAAGAGCCCAAACCGGAGGAAAACCTCAAATGGCTGGCCGTCGGCGGCCCGGAGAAACCGCCGGCAAAAAGCAAGCCCGGCTCCTTTCTCATCATCACGTTCCAGAACAAGAGTAATCAGGATGTGAAACTCTACTGGGTCGATTATGGTGGCGGCAAAAAGCTTTACGGCGAAATTTCCAAGGGCGCCGAGCGCAAGCAAAACACCTATTCCGACGCCGTCTGGTTGGTGACTGATAATAAAGACAAACCCCTCGGTTATTTTGTCGCTGGCACCAAGATGGCCCTGGCAGTGATTCCGAAATGATCCAGTTCTCTAATCTTGAAAATTCCGCTTTGAGTCAGTAAATTGTCGGGACGATCGGAACGTCCCAGACTCGATGCTGAGCCTGAACCATAGTCGAAGAGATTTCCTGCGCACAAGCGTGGGATTGGCTGGGCTGACCTTGCCCACGTATTTTAAGGCCACCGCCAGCACGACCGCACCGCAGCGCAAAGCCAAGTCGTGCATCATCGTCTACACGTGGGGTGGCATGAGCCATTACGAATCGTTCGACCCCAAGCCTGAAGCGCCCGCGGAAATCCGCGGGGAATTCAAGCACATCAAGACCGCCACGCCCGGCATTCATTTCTGCGAACACCTCCCGATGCTGGCCAAGCACTCGGACAAGCTCGCCATTGTGCGCTCTGTGCATCACAAGCACGGTGGCCACGGCTCGGCCATGTACGTGAACATGACCGGCCACAACCCCGTGGGGGCCAAGCCCAAGAGCAACAAGAACTGGCCGTCGCTGGCATCGATGATGTCCTATTTCCACAACCCGGCCGCCGGCACCCCTAGGGCCATCCGCATGCCGTACTCGATGTTCGACAACGGCGGCCAGCAATCTGGCGAACACGGTGGTTGGCTCGGCTCCCAGTACGATCCCATCCTCGTGCGCACGCCGGCAGGCGAACCGTGGCGCGGCGTTAACCGCTACACCGACCGCGAGCTCAACCTGAAGTTGAACCTAGACAAGAACCGCATCGCCGACCGCCGAACCTTGCTCACCCAATTGGACAACGCGCGCAGTGAAGAGAAGGCCTACGAGCAACTCGATCATTATTCCCGCATGGCCGCCGATATGCTGCTCGGGTCGCCGGTGCGCGATGCCTACGATCTGGAGAAGGAGGATCCCAAGATCCGCCATATGTACGGCGACCACATGGGCGGCCAATCCCTCCTGCTTGCCCGACGTCTGGTCGAGGCCGGTGTGCCCGTCGTGCAAACCCTCCTCTCCGCCAGCGACCTTGCTGGCGGTAGTGGGGACAACTGGGATACGCACCGCAATCATTTTCC
The DNA here is from genome assembly GCA_913048135.1 of uncultured Verrucomicrobiales bacterium. Lineage (GTDB taxonomy): Bacteria > Verrucomicrobiota > Verrucomicrobiia > Limisphaerales > UBA1100 > UBA1100. The sequence continues at coordinate 30,976 of CAJWVY010000013.1, read as the reverse complement.
AAAAATGAAAGACCGGCTCCTGCCTGTCTTTGATCGATCCGTATCCGCCCTGCTCACCGACCTGGAGATGCGCGGCATGTTGGAGGAAACCCTGGTGGTATTCCTCACCGACTTCGGCCGTACGCCCAAGGTGAACGGCAACGGCGGCCGCGATCATTATCCGAATGTCTACTCGCTGGCCTACGCCGGCGGAGGCATCCAGGGTGGTCAGGTATATGGTGCCAGCAATAAGAAGGGCACTGAGCCCGCGGCCGGTGCCTGTTCCCCCGCGGACATCCACGCCACCGCCTTTCGCGCCATGGGCATTGATCCGCGCACCGAACTGCACGATCAACTCGACCGCCCCTTCCAGCTCTGCGACGGAAATCCCCTGCCGTTGTTCTAGGGAAGCTCAGAAGAGACATCCCGTTCGCTGAATTAAAATGAAGCTTGGCCTACCCCTTGTGCCGGGCACACTGGGGATGTGCGGGTGCTTTTATTTATTCTGATATTGAGCGGGACACTTTCGGCTGCCGATTGGCCGCAGTGGTTGGGGCCCGGGCGGGATGCTGTGTGGCGGGAGGACGGGATTCTCGATGCTTTCCCCAAGGAGGGTCCGAAGCTGCGATGGCGCGCGCCGTTGGGCGGCGGATATTCCGGGCCAGCGGTAGCGCAAGGACGCGTGTTTGTCATGGACCGCATTGCTGAGCTGATTGATCCGGCCAAGGCCAAGGTGTTGCATGAGGGACAACCGCCGCGGAATGAAAATTTTCTGCGCAAATTATTACCAGGTCAGGAACGCCTGCTGTGCCTCGACGAGGCAACCGGCCGCGTGCTCTGGACGCAACAATGGGATTGCCCGTACACCACCGTGGCCACCTACGCCATCGGCCCGCGAGCCACGCCCACGGTGGATGGCGACCGTGTGTACGCGCTCGGGGCGGAAGGACATCTGTTTTGTTTCGCGGCCAAGGATGGCGCGATCGTGTGGCAAAAGGATTTCAAGAAAGCGTACAATCTGAAAATCCCCGAATGGGGTACGGCGGCGCATCCGTTGGTGGATGGCGACCGGTTGATCTGTGTGGTGGGCGGCGCGGGCACCACGTGCGTGGCGTTCGACAAACGCACAGGCAAGGAACTGTGGCGCGCGCTCACGAGCCGGCAACCGGGGTATTGTCCGCCGGTCATCCACACCTTCGGCGGTCTACGGCAGTTGATCATCTGGCACAGCGACGCGGTGGAGGCGCTGAACCCACAAACCGGCAAGGTGTACTGGAGCGTGCCATTGCGACCAACCTTCGGTATGTCCATCGGCCAGCCAGTAGCCGCGGGCAACCGGTTGTTCGTCATGAGTTTCAACCGCGTCTCCGCCTGCATCGAGGTGGCGGCGGACGGCCAATCCGCCCAAATCGCCTGGCGCGGCAACACACGGCGCGGCGCGGGGGGCGTACATAACACCGCCTTTTTGGCCGATGGCCATCTCTACGCCTGCGGCAACGGCGGCAACTTCATCTGCGCGCGTCTGGCCGATGGAGAACGCGTCTGGAGCACCTTCGCACCAGCCGCCGGCGAACGGCCGGCGAGTTGGGCCAATGTGTTTACTGTCCGGCAAGGTAACCGATATTTTCTCGCGAACGATTTTGGCGAGCTAATCATCGCACGACTCAGCCCCAAGGGTTACGAGGAGATCAGCCGTGCGAAGCTCATTGAACCGACCCATCGCGTGGGCCAACGCACCCTCGTCTGGTCGCACCCCGCCTTTGCCAATCGTAGTGTGTACCTACGCAACGACCGCGAAATCCGCTGCTACAGCTTGGCGAAATAGTTGCGCCCTACCAGCGAACTGACCAAACTGACCGACATAGTTTGCCTGATTCTTATTCTTTTGGCCGTGATGCAGACAGTGCCGGCTGCCCTGCGGGTGTTACCGCCGGAGTTTAACGCGGATAAGGAACAGCAGATGCATGTCATGCATCATAAGTCGCGTGATTGAATTCAGTATTGCGCCGTAGTACACGGCACGGCAGGCTCTCCGCATGACTCCCGAAGAAAAGGCAAAGGAACTGGGCGTAGCGTTCACTCAATTGGAGCCCGGTTATTTGAATCTCTGCATCCGCAGCGGGAACCTACTCTTCACCAGCGGCCACACCAGCACAGCTACTGGCGTGCTCGGTAACGGCTTGTCCGTCGACGACGGCTACGCTGCAGCGAAAGATTGCGCGGAAAAAATACTGAACTCCGTCCACAACGCGCACGGCACGATCAACGGACTGAAGGTCATCAAACTGCTCGGCTGCGTGTACTCCGCGCCGGATTTCACGGATCAACACCTCGTCATCAACGGCGCGAGCGATCTACTCCACGAAATTTACGGCAAGGACGGCGACGGCTACCATGCCCGCAGCGCCCTCGGCTTCGCCGCCCTACCCACCGGCGCCGCCGTAGAGGTGGAGGCAATCTTCGAAATCATCAGCTAGAATCCCAAATCCTGTTTTTTAACATTTGGGATCTACCTGCGAAAAAGTTTTCGTGGGTGAAATCGTAAAAAAAAGCTAACTGATTACCAGTTCGGTTGGCACACACAGCGCTATGTGTAAGAATTGTTTATGATTATGGTGAATCCGGAGAAATCACAGCTATACAAAATCGGTGCAATTGCCCGTTTAACGGGGATTACTCCCGTTACAATCCGGATGTGGCAGACCCGCTATGACGCCGTAGAACCGGTTCGGACAGAGGGAAAGCAGCGCCTTTATACCGAGAACGATCTCACCAAACTCATCTTATTAAAAGAACTCACCGAGCAAGGAGATAGCATTGGAATGATTGCCAGCTTGAGTGTGGACGAGTTGGAAAAACGTCTTAATGAACTAGAGGCAAAGCGCGGGCCAAAAGGAAATCAATCTAGCCAAGCACCCATTAAAGTTGCCGTATTGGGATATGGAATCCCCCAACTAAGCAGCACAGAAGTAGCTTCTCATGCTGCCCCTCTGGAATTAGTGGGTCAGTTCAATCCTGAAAATGCCTTATCTAAGGATGTCAAAGCATGCGAACCTGATTTGCTTATCTTTCAAATCGCCAGTCTTCAGCCAGACAGCTTAGATTTAATTCACCAGGCGATTAAGCAATCTGAAGCAATCGGAGCCTGCGTGGTCTATGCTTTTGGCCCCAAAAAAGTCATTAGGAATTTGACAACTGATACCACCTTGCCACTGCGAGCTCCTATCAATGTTCAGGAACTTACTCTAGCAGCCAATCATCTTGTGGGATCCGCCGACCGACCACAAATCGATGAAGAAGGTGGAGGGAAGGTGCAGCAAAGACGATACAGTGATTCACAATTATGGGAAATTGTGAACCAACCTAACGCAATTAAATGTGAATGCCCCCAACATCTTTCACACATTTTATTTAGCCTAAATAATTTTGAGGCCTACATGAAGGACTGCGAAAACCGCAACACTAAGGACGCTGAAGTTCATCAATACCTGCACAATGTTGCCGCCGAATCGCGAGCTTGCCTCGAAAAAGCAATGGATAAACTTGTTGAGCACGAGAATCTGACATTCAAATCGCAATAAAACCGCGAATTCCAGGGAAATATCCTGTTTATAATTTGTAGAGTTTTTTTCTTCACAAAAGGTTGACACATCTCTTTTTAGGAGTAGATTTATGGGCGCTGCAGCTATTGTAGCACTAAAACATAAACAAAACCTAATCCAGAGATAGTAAATGAAAAACCTTAAAACCCTTCTCGCCGCGGCTGTCACTCTAATGATGGCCACTCAACTTCAAGCGGGTGACATTGTGGATGTTGCTGCTTCGAATAAATCCTTCAAAACCCTAGTAGCCGCTGTGAAAGCAGCTGGTTTGGTTGAGACCCTAAAGAGCGATGGCCCTTTTACGGTTTTTGCCCCTACTGACGAAGCTTTTGCCAAACTGCCCGAGGGAACTCTCGAAAGCCTACTTAAGCCAGAGAATAAGCAGAAGTTGGTATCCATCCTCACCTATCACGTAGTCCCAGGCAAGGTGATGGCAAAGGATGTGAAATCCGGCATGGTAAAGACTGCCTCAGGCTCTTCTTTCAAGATGAAGGTATCCAAAAAGGGAGTCCATGTAGACAAAGCCAAAGTGGTAGCCACGGATGTAATGGCCGACAACGGTGTGATTCACGTGATCGATACGGTAATCATTCCTAAATCTAAATAACTCCACCCCCAAGAAAGGAAAATAGAAATGAAAAATCTACTGACAATCATTGCACTGACTGGCTTAACAGCCGCAACAGCCCAAGCCAAAGATATAATGTCTGCCCTCGAAGATTGCGGACAATTCAAGACTCTGGTTGCAGCCGTCAAGGCTGCGGGCCTCTCCAAGACTCTTGAAAGCAAAGGGAATTACACTGTTTTCGCTCCTAACGATCACGCGTTCGCGAGATTGCCAAAGGGTACCGTGGAAAACCTGCTCAAGCCCGAGAACAAGCAGCAACTGAAGTCCATTCTTACTTTCCACGTTTTGGGAGAAGCTCGTACTTCCTGCAGTCTCCGAAGCGGTGAATTAGAAACTGTGAATGGCGCCCACCTCGCAGTCAAGAAGTGGGGACATTACGTCTTGCTGAATAACAATCATACACGGGTGCGGGAAGCAGACGTGAAGTTTGACAACGGAGTAGTGCACGTGATCGACCGTGTCATGCTACCTCCGAAACCAAAGACAGAATTCACCTCCACATCCAGCAAGAGTAAATCTGCCGACATCGTTGATACTGCTGTCGCGGCAGGGAACTTCAAAACCCTCGCAGCTGCACTGAAGGCGGCAGGCTTGGTAGACACACTCAAAGGTAAGGGGCCATTTACAGTATTTGCACCGACCGACAAGGCCTTCTCGGAGTTACCGAAAGGAACGGTTGAGAGTCTTTTAAAGCCTGAAAACAAAGACAAACTGATCAAAATACTTACATACCATGTAGTTGCCGGAAAAGTTGAGAGCAAGGACATAAAGCCCGGCAAGGTTGAAACAGTTGCCAATGAGAAGGTGAAACTCAAGCTGAAAGATGGGCAAGTGTTCATCAACAAATCGAACGTCATCAAAGCTGATATCAACGCTGCAAATGGCGTAATTCACGTTATAGATAAAGTCCTTCTCCCAAAAGACAGGGCGCAGAAGACGAGTACTAAGTAAGCTCAACAAACCCATAACGAGGGGGATGGAATTAATCCATCCCCCTCATGCAGAAGAGCACTTGATCATGAAAAACACAGAAAAATTTGAAGTAAGCACAACATACGAACCAAGATCGAATGAGGTAACGAATTTAACCCGGTACCTGCGTGAAATGTCCGAATGGGACCGTATTTCTCACGATCAGGAAATAGAATTGGGAAAACGTGTCCAAGCTGGGGATAAAGAAGCCGTCAACCAACTTGTGAAAGCCAACCTTCGCCTCGTTCTTAAGATTGCCAAGGAATACCAGAATTTGGGCCTCGAGTACATGGATCTGGTATCCGAAGGGAATCTTGGACTAATCAGAGCCGCCGAAAAATTTGATCCTGAATATGGCTGCCGGTTTTCAACGCTTTGCGCCATTTGGGTAAGACAATTCATACGTCGTGCACTCGCCAATCAGGGACGAACAGTAAGACTGCCTGTATATCTGGTGGATCACATTCAAAAAATGCGGAGAGCTGAAATTGAGCTCAACCGCCGATTGAAGCGCCCACCCATGGACGAAGAACTCGCTGAGGCTACTGGTATGACACTTGAGAAAATCCAATTGATGAAAAGATCCCAGAAGGCTTCGTTCTCACTGGATGAAGATGAGAACGAGGAAGTGCGTTCTCTTCATGAAAGATTAGCCGATGAAAACTCCCCTGCTCCTGATGTCGCCGCAACTTGCGACCATGATTTTGCCTACATTGAAAAAGCAATGCATATACTCGATGAAAGAGAATGCGACATTGTAAGGCAACGTTATGGAATCGGTACCGGGAAAAATCGTTCCCTTGGGGAAATCGCCAAAGATTACGGATTGACTCGAGAGAGAATACGCCAGATTCAAAAAACTGCCCTTAATAAATTGCGCAGTGCCTTAACTTTGAAAGATGCGGCACTTCCGATGGCTGCTTAGGAAACTTTGACCCATGAAGAAAACAGACATCATCTACCTGACTTGTGCGATGAGCAGTATGTTTGTAAGCATATTACTCTGGTTCACTGTAAACCGCGAATACGGTGCATATGTAGGGATATGGGTGCCAAGTATCCTTGGGCTATGGGCCGTGCATAAGCTGTGTCAAATTGAGAAAAATCAAATTAGAGAGGAGAAATAAATATGGAAGATCCAATATTACTCGGAATTTTAATGTTCGGATTTCTGGTGACTTCCGCCCTTTGCCATAATCTTGTTGAGTTGTTACAGGATCTGAACCAAGGGGACGAAGCGGATGAGGTGAGCGAACACCATATTCATGGTCATCAGGCAAAATTCTAACTAGATTGAAATGTATACGACAAAATACATCCACCAAACCCACTTGAACGCTTCGCCCGAGAAGGTATATGGGTGGCACGACGAGCCTTTCGCACTACAACGTCTAACCCCCGAGGAAGATGCCATTGATGTGGTCAGAGCCGCGAAACTTGGGGATGGTAATCAAGCCCACCTGAGGATTCCCCTGCTAGGTTGCTGCCTGTATGTGGATTGGACCGCGGAATTAGAAAATGTAAAGCCGGGGCGCGAATTTAGTGACCGACAAATTGATGGCCCCTTCAAGATATGGAAACATAGACACTTGTTCCTTAAAAGTGACTCACGCGGGTGCTTAATGCGCGATGAAATTGAATTTATGATGCCTGGAGGAAAATTGGTCCACTCCGCATTTTCGCCGTTTGTGGTGAGTAAACTTCGTCAGGTTTTCACGTATCGCCACCAGATCTTAATTAACGAATTTGGAGAAGTGCATCCGGAGCTTTTTAATGAATCATCCAAGAGTCATTAGGAAACTAGTCGTTGTACTAGGCGATCAATTGAATCACCAGGCACTTGCCTTGGATGAATTTGACGATTCCGTTGACGTAATATGGATGGCCGAAGTTCACACTGAAAATCTCCACGTTCCATCTCATAAAGCCAGAAGTGTCTTATTTTTAAGTGCGATGCGGCACTTTTGTGCCGAGCAACAAGGCATCGGCCGCCGTGTATTATACCATCCTTTAAGTGAGAGACAGCAGTCACTGGCATCGGCACTCGAAAAAACCATATCAGATCACCAAATTAAAAAAGTGGTTCTGACCAAACCGGGTGATTTTAGGGTAGAGAGAAGCTTGTCTAATATCCTGGATGAACATAACCAAAATTACGAAATATTGAGGGACAATCACTTCATTTGTGATCCAGATGATTTCAAGAGTTTCGGGGCAAATGATAAAAAACAGAGGATGGAGTTTTTTTACCGAAGACTCCGAAAAGAGACTGGTTACCTCATGGAGGGCAATTTGCCAGTTGGAGGGAAGTGGAACTATGACGAGCAGAACCGAGGTTCCTTCAAAAAACATGGCCCTCAAGACCTTGTTGATCCTATTTTTTTTAAGAGCGATTCGATAACAAAGGAGGTGATGAAGGAGGTAGAGAATGCATTTCCTGAAAATCCCGGATCTATCGAAAATTTCAATTGGCCCGTCACCAGAAGCCAAGCCCTCAAAGCATTAGATGATTTTGTCCAAAAAAGGCTGCCTAACTTTGGTAAATTCCAAGATGCCATGTGGTCTGGTCAATCCTGGTTATACCATTCCCGCCTATCTGTTTGCTTAAACCTAAAGTTAATTTCTCCTAGGGAAGTGTTAACCGCTGCTGAGAAAGCCTATCATTCAGATCACGCTTCGCTATCGTCCGTTGAAGGGTTTATTCGCCAAATTCTCGGTTGGCGCGAATTCGTTCGATTAATTCATCATCACCGGATGCCTGAATATGTGAACTCTAATTCACTCAATGCCCAAGAGGATTTACCGAATTTCTTTTGGACAGGTGATACAGAGATGTCCTGTCTAAATGATTGTATCCAACAAACGCTGAGCACGGGCTATAACCACCACATTCAACGCTTAATGGTTACCGGCCTCTATACATTGATGCTCGGTGTTAATCCGAAGCAAGTTCATGAGTGGTTTCTATCTATGTATGTAGATGCTGTTGAATGGGTGGAAATGCCGAATGTGATTGGAATGTCCCAGTTCGCGGACGGGGGTGTAATGGGTTCAAAGCCTTATGTAGCTACGGGAAAATATATAAACAGGATGAGCAACTATTGTAAGAGTTGCAGGTATGATCCGTCAAAATCTACAGGCAAGGAAGCATGCCCCTTCACAACTTTATATTGGGACTTTTTAGATAAACATCATGAACAATTAAGAACTAATCCCCGGATGAGTTTACAGTTGAGAAATCTTGAACGTATTGAGCCGCTTCAACTACAATTAATCAAGGAACAAGCCGCCCTAATACGGCAGCATGGAACCGTTTCTCTGGCTGCATGAACACCAACGAACAAACAATTATTGTCTGGTTCCGATCTGACCTACGGATCGAAGACAATCCTGCTTTGTTTGAAGCAGCCAAAGAAGGTAGAATCATACCCGTATTTATCTGGTCTCCAGAAGAAGAGGATATGAGTCCCGGGGCTGCAACACGCTGGTGGCTACATCAATCAATAAAAAGCCTAACAGAAAGTTTAGAAAAACTAGGCACCACGCTCGTTTTAAGAACGGGCGAATCCATCAAAAATCTAGAAAAACTGGCGAAGGATACCGGAGCAAAAGGAGTCTATTGGAATCGGCGCTATGAACCGATGATCCGAAGGAGGGATGACGAGATTGCGTGTCAACTTCGGCAAGCAGGGCTAACAGTAAAAACTTTTAAAGCGAGTCTCCTAGCGGAACCAGAGGAGATTGAAAATAAAAGTGGTTTACCGTTTAAGGTATTTACGCCGTTCTGGAAACATTGCCTCAAAAAATTAAATGCTAGTACTCCTCTTCCAGCCCCCCAAAAAGTTGAACCCCCCAAGGTATCTTTAAGGACCACCGAACTCTCTGAACTGAACTTGGAGCCTGAGCAAGATTGGGGACACAGCATGAATGAGGTTTGGACCCCGGGGGAACGAGGGGCTGCTTCAGCCTTAGAACTATTCATTAATGATTCATTTAATGATTACGCTAAGATTCGTAACTTTCCCAACACCAAGGGGACTTCCAGATTATCTCCACATCTAAGATTTGGTGAAATAAGCCCGCGGCAAATTAAGCATTCCCTTGAGCAATCCGGCCATGCCCACTGGAAGGAGTCTCATTATTTATCCGAAATTGGGTGGCGCGAATTTGGCTACCATCTCCTGTATCATTTCCCCCACACTGTGCGTGAGCCCTTAAGGCCGCAATTTAATCGATTTCCGTGGAAAGAGAATTCACCTCAATTGCGCTCATGGCAAAAGGGACAAACCGGCTACCCGCTTGTGGACGCAGGTATGAGGGAGTTATGGGCCACCGGCTGGATGCATAACAGAGTAAGAATGGTGGTAGCATCTTTCCTCGTGAAACACCTCTTGATACATTGGCGTCACGGGGCGGATTGGTTTTGGGACACCTTAGTGGATGCCGATCTTGCCTCCAACACCCAGGGATGGCAATGGACAGCTGGTTCAGGAGCGGATGCAGCTCCTTACTTCAGAATTTTTAACCCAACGACCCAGGCAATTAAATTTGATCCTGAGGGGGATTACATACGCAAGTGGGTCCCTGAATTACGCCACATGTCTGCTCCCGATATTTTTGAACCTTCTAAAGTTGATAGAGGTCAGAATTACCCTAACCCAATTGTTGACCATTCAGATGCCAGAGATAGAGCGCTGAAAGCATATGAGAAAACTAAAGCATGAACACCGTTAGCAACACCTCACCAATTTACGATATACCCCTGACCACCATTGACGGAACTGACTCCACTCTGGGTGATTACAAAGGAAAGATACTCCTTATTGTAAACTTAGCCTCACGCTGTGGTTTCACCCCTCAGTATGAAGGTTTGGAAAATTTGCAGCAAAAGTATGGTCCTATGGGACTTACAATCTGCGGTTTTCCATCCAATGATTTTCTGTTTCAAGAACCCGGATGCGATGAGGAAATACATCAATTCGCCAAAACTCGATTCAACATTTCGTTTCCAATGTATTCTAAGATTAGTGTATGGGGACGAAACATTCACCCGCTATATCGCTGGTTAACCAGTCATTCAGAACATGGTGGACTCGTGAAATGGAATTTCACGAAATTCTTGATCAATCGTGACGGCGATATCGTGGACAGATTTCACACTTTTGTAGATCCTGAATCGGACCAATTAACCTCGGCCATTGAAAAACTCCTGTAGATTCAAAATGATACAAAAATTAATCATACTCACTTGCATCAGCATGGCTTCAGCCTGTGCGGCGACTAAGTTTACTAGGGCGGGTTACGAAGAAGCTTCCCATAAAGTTTTAAAGAAAGAGGGTAGCGTTGAATTGCGCCATTATTCGGAACTTCAACTGGTCGAAACCACTATGTCCAGCGACCAAGACAACGGTTTCATGCGTCTTTTTCGATATATTGACGGTGGAAACGACAAACAACAAAAAATAGCCATGACGACTCCCGTTTTCACTACCAGAAAAAATGGGGAATCTACCATGGCTTTTGTCCTTCCAGACAAATTCGATAAAGAAGATGTGCCATTACCGAATCTCGAGACTGTAAAAAATGTAACTCAACCCGAGATGTTACTCGCGGCCTATCGTTATTCCGGCCGACACCGAATAACACCTGTGAAAATTGATTCTAAACTTAGGGAGTGGATTAAAGAAAATAACCTCGTTGCCACTGGGGATCCTATCGAAGCTTTCTATGATCCTCCATGGACACCGGGCTTTCTTAGGAGAAATGAATTGCTGATACCCGTAACTGAAATAAAAAAATGAATGTCATTGCGAATTGCAAAAGTGAGGATTGCCCTAAAAAATGGGACGCATTGGAAGGTTGCGGTGAATCACATCTAGCATTTTGCGCCGGGTGTTTTCGGAAAGTTCAACTAGTTGACACGGTAGAAGCCATTCAAGGCTTGGATCAACTAGAACAAATAGCGGCAGCAAGCAAAACACTGGCCGATACTTTCATCCAGAGCAAATCATGAAATCTGTGACTCCCCCCACGAGAGCGCAACGGCTAAGACTGGGGATTCTTAACGTTGGTTTCTGGGTCATAATTGCCGCAACAATTCTCAGTTTCCGAGCCACACTTGAGTCATCGGCTACGCAGATTCAACCTGTTTGGATTTGGATCATTGCATTAGGCGGATATCTCGCAGTCCAAGGTGTCTTTGACTGGATTGGTGCCGGCTACTTAGGCAGTCGGGTGGAAACGAATCCGGAATTCAAAAAGCAGTGGGTTAAGGGTGTTGCTCTACAGACAACCTTTTGGACACTCCTGTCTGCTTTAATTATTTTAGCCAACTATTTAGGGACAGGTTATTGTATAGCGTGCTTGCTGGGAATCCTCTTGCTGAGTTTCACTCAATTAATTTGCTTAAATTGGGTGAATGGTAGTTCTCAAAAGATCGATGACCCAACTGATTTTCAGGGTAAAACGTTTATGGTTGATTGTCCTGAACCCACATTCACCGGAGGAATTATACCGGGTTTAGGCAAACATAAACATGTGATCCCTGAAAATTGGAAGGCGAGTAAATCGTTAGGTTTAGAAATCATACGGCGTAATTATATGGCTTCCAAGGGCCTCCCGTTTAGAGCGTTTTTAATCGTGGTCGCCTGGAATCTGGTAGGCGTAGCCATAGGTGACTGGCTAAACATTTTTGATTCCAATAGTGTCGCACTCACTATCCTCTATTTTAGTTCTTGGATGACTTTATGGAGTTTTACATCACTGCTTGTTCTTCCCTCACTGAGTCATTCCACAGTTTTTGCTGCAGATCAAGCGGCACATCAAGAAGACCCTGAATCTCTAGCCGCATATATAGAAAAATTTCCAGAAGTTATAGATGAAGATGGGCATAAGAATTCTTTTGTTCAAAAAATCTTTTATCCCATACCTAGCTCTGAACTGAGATTAGAAACGTTAGACCAAAGAACTTCTTTCCAGTGGGGGCCTCTATCCCGGACTAATCTTTTTCTGAGTTGGGCAACATTGAATCTCACTGCACGATCAGTTCATTGTAATGTTGGTCGACCGCCTCTTTGGATCATGCCCCCGACAGCTTAGAGAATTGACTTATTTCTCGGATAGTAGCGCAAAAGTGATCTCACCCGGACCAGGGCCATCGTAGGGTTCATCATCGCCCTCATCTCCCGTAATAAAAAGCAAACCTTGTTCTGTTCGCACCAAAGTAACTCCCTCAGGCCGGTCTCCCGCACGAACAATACCAATTAATTCAGGCTTCTTTGGGTGAGTCACATCCAATGCAATCAATCGATCCCCACGCTCGACCAAAGTTAGAGAAATAATTCTATCCTTAAAGCGAGTAAGCATGATGTTTTCCGGATCACGCCGGTCATTCAATGAATCCAGATCAATCAAAGGGCGGATATCAATACGATTCATTACCTGAAATACGCCAGTCATATCATTGGGATCAAACCATATATGGCTGATCATTTGACCTCGCATGTTCCCATATCGATCAAATTTACCTTCTTCTGCCACCGCTAATAAACACCCATTTTTACCTGCATCATTAGGGACATCATTTATGATGCTGATACCGTCCGGCTCGGAGCCCCAAGGAAGAAAAACCTGACCCTCTAGTTTTGGCTCTCCGTTAAGGCTTATGAAAACAACCGCATCGTTATCCTGACAGCTTACGGCCACAAAACGATTAAGCGGATCAAAAGTTACGTACTCAGGCTCAATCTCACCATTGGGAGAATCCAGAACCTTACGCAGGTTATCAAAAACATAGGCCTTAGGTTTAAACGTCTCCTTATAGGAGCGAGCCTCTGCAGTGATACCTGCGATATCCAATACCCACACCGAGCCCACCGTATCCGGATGCCCTTCAGCTTCACAGGCGACAACCGCCCATTTTCCGTCAGGAGAAACAGCCACGGAATCGGGATGAATACCCACTTGAAAATCGAGCACAAACCCACCTCTAGTTGGTTTCCTTAAGTCGAAGGCAATCAATCGCCCTGGTTTGGTAATGGATTCACCCAGTACACTTACAAAAGCAATCGGTTGATTGGGGTGAACCGCCACACTAGTCGGTTCACTCACTGTCCATAAACCCTGGGCTTCAGGTTCATCCTCATCAAAATCCAAGGCCCGTATTTGCGGAGGCAACAGTGAATCCACTTCGAATAAATCCAATGTCTTCCACATTGGATTCGTGGTCATCAACAGCTTTTCCGATGCGCAATACTGAGGAATCTCAGCGTTTAGACCAGGCACATCAAAAGTTTTTAATTTTTCAAAGAAAAACCGGCTACTTCGCTCCAAGCCTCCGTCCTGCAGAGGCTTTTCATCTGAGGATTCAGTATCAGTTTTTTTCCCGGTTCGGAGTAGCTCAAAATCCTGTACCATCTCCTCGCCTGCCCAGGTGTTCGGGCTACCGAAGGTGGTTGATTCAGTGTCATCATAGGAGCTTTCACCGTTTACTGATACGGTTGGATCTTCCTGCAGCTTAAACGCTTCCTGACTGTTCACTCCACTTCCAGTGTAACCCGGAGCATTTTCCCCAACAGGTCCAAAAACCGTCTGTCCTTCCGCATCGAGAATAGTCAGGTTCCAGTTTTTGTGGGTTACCTCAAGATCTCCTGAAATATAGGCCTCATCAGTCAGGCAAATATTGGCCCACCAGTCTCCAATTTCCGGATTCAAAGTTAAATCAGTGTCTACCCCCCCATTAGTCTTGTTTTTGACGGTAATGGTAATAATACAGCCGGCCGGGAGATCAGCCCAAAATGTATCTTGAGAAAAAACCAATTGGCCGGATTCTGACTCTTCCTCCCATTTAAGTACGAAGCCTCTTGCATCAAAATGATTCTTGGTTACAACCAACTCAATCCAATCTCCACCGTTTCCCTCAACCTGCCCAAAATAAGTATCCTCACCCTCACCCTCGAGAAGTTCTGAATCAGATACCCCATTATATTCATTTAAAATCAACGGAGATTTGCCGGTAAAAACATCTGCATGGTTAGCTGGTAAAACTGTTTGTTGGACTTGTGGCTTTTGAGTCTGAGCCTCTTTTTTTGAACAAGCCATTATGGTCAAAAGTACAGCCATAATCCCACCCGTAAAAAGCCAATTAGATTTTTGTTTCATGATTTTCTTTCTTTAGATTAATCCAAAAAACTCCCCGCAGCAAAAAAGCTGCGGGGAGTAGATTAGCAGATTTCTTTTTTGATATTAATCAACATCCTTCTTCGGACGAAGGAACATTGGGATGTTGAGCGAATGAGCCGTCATTTGGGGTGTTGCATCAACATGAGCCTGCAATTGTGCATTAGCTTCTGCATCACCAGTAATGAGTTTTGATGAGCCATCAGAGTTGGCCATGACCGTCTCACCTGCTCCGTATCCGTTCATACTATACTCAGGGTGACCAGGACCCGCGAGATTAGACTGAATCGTAAAAGTGTTCCCATTGATCGCTCCTGGGTAATCTTGCTCACTCTTCATGTCTTTGGTGATCATGGTTCCTCGGGGCATTTGTACTTCTTTTTTCTTCTTTTCGTATTGTGCGCCCAAGCCTCCAAAAGCTTTCCAGACATCCCGCATTTGATCACCTTTGTTCCAGTTTCTTCCCATTGCCAGAACGGTTTCTGGGACCAAGTGGTCAGCCCCGATACCAATCGCATAGCTTTGGCACCATTTAGAATATTTCACATTACGATAACCGCTAGAATGGTAAGGTACATCGGTGAAAGAAAGAGGGTTAGTGAACTTATCTCCATCGATATCCGTAAACTGTGGACGTGATGCCCAAGTGTTGGCAACTGGGTCAGATGGGGAAGCTAGCATTTTGGGGGGGAGGGAATCAGCAATACCATTTCCTGCCCAAATAGTTTCCGGGCTAAAAACTTCTTTATACCCTTTCCAACCTTTGTGGCGGGCATCTGTATTACTCACCATGGAGGCGTCATGCCAAGGAAAGGCACTGTTATCACCTGACCAAGATATAAAAGTCTTGGCGACTTGAGATGCGTTGTTTTGGCATTTCATCTTGTTGGCTTTGTTCTTAGCCTTTGCCAAGGTGGGTAGGAGCATACTAGCAAGTATGCCAATTATGGCGATCACTACGAGTAGTTCAATGAGGGTAAAGCCTCGGTTGGTTATTTGAGTTTTCATGGTTTATAACTTTCTGATTCAGCTGTGTTCAGTGTGTGTTGATGTTGTCAGTTCTATTTTGTGTTTCCGTTTGGGATAAGGGTCTTACACGCACTTGCACGAAATAAAATTAAGCAAACCTTGTTACAGACTGATGTATTTAGGGTAACTATTTCAGTTATAAACGTGACATTAACATGACGAAAAAACCCCGCCTTTTGGAGGCGGGGTCGATCAAAAACGGGGGTTCTATGGGTTACTCCTCTCCCTCATCTTCATCTTCGTCATCATCATCAGCTCCTTCCAAAGGTGCGTTGGCCGCTTCTTCATCAATCGGAGCATCAGGACTACAACCAGTGGTCAAAAATGAACCAAAAGAAACAACTAGGACTGATGTAATAATAAGCTTTTTCATAACGGCCGCACACTGCATCGGATATTTTAAAAACGTCAAGTGACAATCATGTTTAAATAGCGTCATTTATGTGAAATGAAATCCATTCCATTCTTGATTATAACGAATAAAAATCCAAATTCATGCGCATCCATGAAAGTGTTTCGCGTTCTTCTGTTACTGGCATTCCTGTGCCCTGCTGTGGCTCAGGCTGATCAAAAAACCAAGCCGCTCAACTTCGTATTTTTTCTCGTCGATGATCTCGGATGGAGCGACTTGAAATCCTTTGGCAGCTCGTTTTACGACACGCCCAATTGCGATCGGCTCGCGGCTTCGGGCATGAAGTTCACCAGCGCCTACGCCGCCTGCCCCGTCTGCAGCCCCACGCGTGCGAGTATCATGACCGGCCGTTACCCCACGCGCACGGGCGTGACGGATTACATTGGCGCGGCCGCCGGCAAGGCGTGGCGGCGCAACACCCGCCTCCTGCCCGCAACCTACACGCGCCAGCTGGAGCTCAAGGAGTTCACTCTCGCCGAGGCACTCAAGGAAAACGGCTACGCCACCTTCTTCGCCGGCAAATGGCACTTGGGCAACGAAGGGTTCTGGCCTGAGAATCAGGGTTTCGATATCAACCAGGGCGGCCATCATCGTGGTGGACCTTATGGCGGCAAAAAATACTTTTCACCCTACGGCAATCCGCGCTTGGAAGACGGCCCCGACGGCGAACATTTGCCCGATCGGCTTGCCAGCGAAACGGTGAAATTCATGGCTACCAATAAGAATAAGCCGTTCCTCGCTTATCTTTCGTTTTATTCCGTGCACACTCCGCTGATCTCGCGCACCGATCTGCGCGACAAATATCTCGCGCGTAAGAAAGAGCGCGGTCTCGAGGCCAAGTGGGGCAAGGAACACAACCGGCAGGTGCGCCTCGTGCAGGAACACGCCGTGTACGGCGGCATGGTGGAGGCGATGGATCTCGCCGTTGGCAAGGTGCTCGACGGCCTCAAGGAACACGGGTTGGAGGACAACACCGTTGTGTTTTTCATGAGCGACAACGGCGGCCTCTCCACCAGCGAAGGGCATCCCACCAGCAACCTCCCCCTGCGCGGCGGCAAAGGCTGGATGTACGAAGGCGGCATCCGCGAACCAATGATGGTCCGCTGGCCCGGTGTCACCAAGCCCGGCAGCGTGAACGACACTCCCGTCACCAGCACCGACTTTTTCCCGACCATCATGGAAATGGCCGGTCTCAAGCCGCAGCTGCCCCTGCCCATTGACGGCGTGAGTTTCACCACCGCCCTGCGCGGCAAACCCCAAGACCGTGGCGCGCTCTACTGGCATTACCCGCACTATGGCAATCAGGGCAACGCTCCCACGGCCGCCGTGCGCGAGGGCGACTGGAAGCTCATCGAATGGTACGAGGACGGGCGGCTGGAGCTGTTCAATTTGGCTGACGATATCGGCGAGAAAACCAACCTTGCCACGAAACATCCTGACAAGGTGAAAGCCCTCGCCGCCAAACTCGCCGCCTGGCGCAAGGAAACCGGCGCCCGCATGCCCACCAAGAACGCCAACTTCGATCCCGGCAAACGCGAAGGCCGATAAATGAAACTCCAACTGCTCGCCACCCTGTTGCTGCTTGCCACCACTGGGTGGGCGGAGTTTCGTGCCGGCTCGGCAAAGGTGGATATCACGCCCAAGGTCTGGCCCGTGCAGTTGGTTGGCTCCTTCAGCGAACGGCTCGCGGACAAGGCGCATGATCCTCTTTTCGCTCGCGCGATTGTGTGTGATGACGGCCAAACGCGGCTGGCCATTGTGATCGTAGACAACTGCCTGATCGGCCGCAATTACCTCGATCGCGCCAAGGCACTGGCGGCCGAACGCACCCGACTTCGCGCCGACCGCATTCTCGTGGCCGCCACCCACACGCACACCGCGCCGCCGGGCAAGGATCGCCGCACCAACCGCGATGACGCCGCCCATCGCGCCTACTTCAAACAACTGGTCGAAGGCATTGCCGAAGCCATTACGCAGGCTGAGAAGAACCTTGTCCCAGCCGAGATGGCGCACGGCGTGGCGCTCGTGCCCGAGGAAATTTTCAACCGACGCTGGCACATGAAGCCTGGCGGCATTGCGGTGAACCCCTTCGGCAGCCCGGACGACATCGTACGCATGAACCCACCGCGCAACCTCATCGATCGTCCGGCCGGGCCGACTGATCCAGAGGTACATTTCATTTCCCTACGCGGCACGAAAGATGGCCGGCCGATTGCCTTGCTGGCCAATTACTCGCTGCACTACGTCGGCGGCCTGCCGGCTGGCGGTGTGTCCGCCGATTACTTTGGCGTGTTCGCCGGACTGATCGAGAAAGCCCTCGGCGCAGACAAAGGTTATGTCGCCATGATGTCCAACGGCACCAGCGGCGATATCAACAACATCAGTTTCCGCGTCCCGCGCCCGCGCCAGAAACCCATGCAACGCATGAACGAGGTCGCCCAACTCGTCGCCGATCGCGTACTCGCCGCGCACAAGCAGGTGACCTTCCGCAAGGACATCACTCTTGCCATGGAGCAAACCCTGCTCACGCTCAAGAACCGCCAACCCACCGCCAAACAAATCGCCTACGCCAAGGCCGTCCTCGCCGGCAATGCGCCCAAGCCCGTCTCCGGCCTTGCCAACGCCTATGCTCACCGCACCCTCGCCCTGGCCAATGGCCCGCGCGAAGAGGAAATCATCCTGCAGGCCCTGCGGCTCGGCGAAGTGGGCATCACCAGTATTCCCTGCGAAGTGCTCTGCGAAATCGGCCTCACCCTCAAGGCCAAGAGCCCGTTGCCGCAGGCCACCTTCACCATCGAGCTGGCCAACGGCCACAATGGCTACCTCCCCACCCCCCGCCAACACACCCTCGGCGGCTACGAAACCTGGATGGGCACCTGCACGCTGGAACTCCTTGCTTCCGTGAAGATCCAAAAAGCATTGTTGGAAATGCTGGAAAAAGTGGCGGGCAAAGATTGATTCCAGTAGCCGCTGAAGGTAGCGTTCCGCGGAACCCACGAATTCATGCGAGCGATTATTCTGACCCTCACCTTGGCCGGCCTATTGACTGGAGAAATTTATGCTGAGGACAAAAAGAAACCTTTACCCAAGCCCATCCGGGCGCTGCTGATCACTGGTGGTTGCTGCCATGATTACGCAACTCAAAAAGATATTCTCAAGCAGGGATTAGAGCGCCGGATCAATATTAAGATCGACCATGCTCATTCCCCGGACAAAAGCACCAAACCACCCATCGCCATATATGGTAACCCTGATTACGGAAAGGGTTACGACCTTATAATTCATGACGAATGCTCAGCGGGCATCAGCGACCCCAAAGTAATTGCCGGAGTGCTCGCCCCACATAAAAAAGGCATACCGGGAGTAAATCTGCACTGCGCCATGCACTCATACCGGTTTGGAAACTTTCGCGCGCCGGTGAAAATGACCGACGACAACGCAAAGTGGTTCGAGTACATTGGCCTACAATCAAGTGGTCACGGACCCAAAAAGCCGATTGATGTCACGTTTGAGAATGGTGTGCCATTCATCACTGAGGGATTAAAAAACTGGACCACTCAAAATGAGGAGCTCTATAACAATATTCAGGTGTTCCCGAATACCAAGGTGATTGCCCGTGGCACGCAAGGTAACGCTAAGGCCGTGGTGGCGTGGGCTAATGAATATCATGGCACACGTGTTTTCAGTACCTCACTTGGCCATGTTAATGTAACCGTAGCAGACAAACGTTATTTAAATTTCATTGCCCGCGGTATTCTTTGGGCTACCAAGAATGAATCTTGGTCGATCGCAGAACCAGAGAATGAATCCTTCACGCTAAATGCCAAACCGGCTACGGCGAGCGTAAAAAAAAAAATAACGCGGTAGCTTCAGTTCCCAAGAATGCCGCCACGGGAGCTAGTGCCAAGGCAAGTTCTGAGGAGACGAATAAAAATAATTTCGCGAAAAACGCCGTCGATGGAAACCCACGCACACGTTGGTGCGCCGCAGGGGGGGGCACCGGTCAATGGCTAAAGATTGAGTTCAAGGAAGCGGCGGACATTCAAAATATCCGCATCCTCTGGGAGAAAAACAACGCCGCCTATCGTTACACCGTCGAGGCTTCTGCCGATGGCAAGAACTGGAAGCAGGTTGTCGATCAGTCGAAGAACAAGGACGTCAAACAGATCACACCCCACAAGGTGGATGCGAAGGGCGCAAAGTTTTTCAAAATCACCTTCCACGGATCGAGCACTGACGTGTGGGGCAGCTTGTGGGAATTTGAGGCGCATACCGGCCCCCTGCCCGAATTACCGCGCAAGGTGATGAAGGCTGCCGAGAATGGCAGTAACGACTCCATAAATGGTATGAACGGGGTGAAGGCACCTGAAGGGTTTGAGGTGAATCTCTTTGCTGCACCTCCGGAAGTTAATTACCCCGTCTGCCTTACAGCCGCCCCTACCGGCGAAGTGTTTATTGGCATCGATGAGCAAGGAAGTCTTGGTAAAGAAAAAGGCCGTGGTCGCGTAGTACGCTGCATTGATACCGACGGTGATGGCAAAGCGGACGAGGTGAACACCTTCGCCAAGATGGATCATCCGCGCGGATTGATTTACGACAACGGCAAACTCTGGGTACTGCATCCGCCCTTCCTCACCTTGTACGAGGACACCAACGGCGACGGCGTGGCTGACAAGGAGAAGCGCCTGATCGAGGGCATCAGCACCGATTACGTTTCCAAGCGAGGAGCAGACCATACGACCAACGGCATCCGTATGGGTATCGACGGCTGGATCTACATCGCCGTGGGGGATTTCGGTTTCACTAAGGCTGTGGGGGCAGATGGCCGTGTATTAAGCCGGCGCGGCGGTGGTATCGTACGCGTGCGACCGGACGGCACGGACATGGAAATCTACTGTTGGGGTCTGCGCAATATTTTGGACGCCTGCGTCGATCCGTACCTGAACATTTTCACGCGCGACAACACCAACGACGGCGGCGGCTGGAACGTGCGCTTCAGCCACATCATGCAAAGCGCTGAGTACGGGTACCCTTCATGGTACAAGAATTTTTCTGACGAAATCTTCCCGACCCTCAAGGACTACGGCGGCGGCTCCGGCTGTGGCGGCATGTTTTATCATGACACCCGCTGGCCCAAACCCTTCAGCCACGGTGCCTACACCTGCGACTGGGGCCGCAGTGCGGTGTTCCTGCATAACCCGCCCGCTAACGGCCCCACCTTTGACGCACATCAGGAAACCTTCCTTACCATCCCGCGCCCGACCGATATCGACGTGGACGCCAGCGGCCGCATGTACGTAGCCAGTTGGCACGGCGGTAAGTTCGCCTACAGCGGACCGAATGTTGGCTTCGTGGTGCAGGTGGTGCCTGAGGATTTCAAACCGGAACCTTTCCCGAACGTCACCAAGATCGACGATGCCGCCCTGTTCGACCTACTCATTGGCCCCAGCCAACAGCAAAACCTGCACGCGCAATTCGAGCTATTGCGCCGCGGCTCCAACGCCGCTCGCACCGCCAAGCTCAACGCCCTCGCAGCGGACAAGGCCGTGCCCCTCGCCGGCCGCGTGGCCGCCATCTTCACCCTCAAGCAACTCAACGGCGCCAAAGCGCACGGCGATCTTCTAAAACTCGCCGGCCATGCGGACATCGCCGAGTTTGCCCTGCGCGCCCTCACCGATCGCGCCAGCGAATTGAAGGGCTTGAAGAAGGAGGTATTCGTCAATGCGCTGGACAGCAAAAACGCCCGCATCCGCGCGCAGGCCCTGATCAGCCTTGGCCGTCTCGGAGACACCAGCGCCGGCGCCGCCATCCTTCCGCACGCCGCCGCGCCCAAGCGCGACAAAACCGATCAAGCCCCCGCCCACAACGAGCCCAACCCCGGCGCCGTCATCCCGCACCTCGCCACGCGGACGCTGGTGGCGTTGAAGCCGGTCGACACCCTGCTTGGCGCACTCGATGGCACCCACGGCGCCGCCGCGCTCAGTGTGTTGAAATACGTTCATGACGACAAAGTCGTCGCCACCCTTAACGCCCGCGCCTCCAAGAATCCCGATCCCGCCATCCTCGCCACCCTCGTGCGCCTGTACCATCGCGAAGGCGGCTACTCCGAAGGTTGGTGGGGCACCCGCCCAGACACCACCGGCCCCTACTACGCCCGCGAAAAATGGAGCGGTAGCGACGCCATTGAGGCCGGCCTCAAGACCGCCCTCGCCAAGGCGCCCAAGGCCACCGTCGAGAATGTGAAAGCGCAATTGGCCAGCCACAAAATATCGCTGAAAGATCTCCCCGCCGGCACCGCCGTAGCTGACAACAACAACGCCAATGCACCTTTCAAGGTCGCCGCGCCCACCGGGGATCCCAAAACCTGGGTCGCCACCCTCGGCGTGGAGAAATCCATCGACCGCGCGCTCAAAGCCAAAGGTAATGCTGAGCGCGGCAAAAAGTTTTTTACCACCCAAGCCTGTATCGCCTGCCACACCACTGCCGACGGCCAAACACCCAAGGGCCCGCACCTAGTCGACATCGGGAAACGCTACAAACCTACCGAGCTATTGCAGTCCATCCTCACACCGAACGCCGTCGTCGCGCAGGGCTTTGACACCTACGCCTTCACCACCAAGGACAAGAAAACACACGTCGGCTTTGTGACTCTTGAGAGCAACGACACCATCAGCATCCGTACCGCCGTCGGTGTGGCCGTTGACATCCCCACCGCCCAAATCGCCAAGCGCGAAAAGATCGAATACTCCTCCATGCCCCCCGGCCTCGCCGCCGGCCTCACTCCCGAACAACTCGCCGACCTGCTGGCCTATCTCCAGACGCTGAAATCGAACTAATCAGGCGAACAAAGGAAGTTTCTTAAACTCCCCGCCCACGGCGGCTTTGGCATCCCAGCAGAGCCAGTCTTCGAGGAGCGTGGTGTAGATACTGCGGAAATCGGTAGGTGCTTGAGATCGCCCTGATCCAGATCGGTGAGACTCGGATGCGCGGCGTGTAGGCCCGCTTTGATCGTGCCGCCCACCAAAAACATCGGCCCGGCAGCCTCACTCCTTCGGCAACGGCACTTGGCTGGTGCCGCGGAGGTAGGCCACGAGGTCGCGCAGTTCGCCTTCCTTGAAGGCCAGTACTAAGCCTTCGGGCATCATGGAAAAATTCTGCGGCTCAATGGCCGCCACATCCGACTTGGCCACTGTCACCGAACCGGCCACCGTCGCCAGCGTCACGGACTGCCCTTCGCTCTGGCGGATCACGCCCACCAACACACGCTTGTCTTTCAGGCGTACGATAGTTGTCCGATAATCGTTCGGGATATCCGCATTCGGATCAATAATGTTCTGCAGCAGATAATCGAGGTTGTTACGATTAGAGCCGGTGATGTCCGGGCCGATCTCGCCGCCTTCGCCGTAGAGCTTGTGGCATTGGGCGCAGGTACGTTGATACAACGCGCGACCGTTCGAAAGATTATCCGGCACACTGATACGCGTGGAGAGCAGCTTCTTATATTTCTCGATCTCCTTGAGCTTTGCCTCCGGCGTCGACCGGCTCACGCCCCAAACCTTGTCGAGCTGCGCGTTGATCTCCTTTTGCCCGAGCGCGCGCAATTGCCGCACGGTATCGGCCGGCAGTTCATTGGCCTTCACCGTGCCGGCCGTCACGGCCGCCATCAACTCCTTGGCGTAACTCACGCGCGAGGCCAGCGTGGTCAAGGCATCGCGCCGACCGGCGGTATCCAGCGTGGTATAAATTTTCAGAATCGCGCCGGGCGTGGCGGAGTCCTCCACCGCGCCCAAGCCGCGCAACGCATCGCGCCGCATGGCCGGTTCGGAGAGCAACGTCCGCAGCACCACGGGCAACTGTGTATCCCGTGCATCGATCAAGGACGCCAACGCCTTGCGACGATCCGCCGACTTGACCTTCGTGTCCTGCAACACCTTGCGCAAGGACGCCAGCGCGTCTTTGCTGCCAAAGGTCAGCGACAACTGCTGCGCCAATTGCCGCACCTCGGCCTTCGGGCTCTTGGCCAGCTTCGGGGCCACCTCCGCCCAACCCTTGGGCGGCTTCATATTGCGCTGCCCTTTGAGCGCCTCGGCGATGCCTTTCAGGATGTCCAATTGAAACGCCGGATCATCCACATCCTTCAACACTCCCACCAACGCCCCCAACGCCTCCGCATCCTGGGAGTGGGACGTGACGGGCAGCCAGAGCAGTCCGGCCAATAGTAAAATGAACAGTTGTTTCATCGGCGAGGGGATAATTCCGTATCGGACGCCTCACGTCCAGTCGCCATCCGCCGAGTGATGAATTGGCGGACTTTGGGGAGCTTGCAGGCGGCGAGGAGTTGCACGCCGGTCTTGGGATCCGCCGCCACAACCGGTTCGGTGGCGTACCAGTACATGAGCGGTAGATTCGGGTCATCCACATCCTCGCCATGCGCGAGCAGCGCCTTAAGCAGTGGCGCGCGCAAATTCACCGGCACGCGCTGGGCAGCACTAGCGAGGTAGAGGCGAACCAGCGGCGATTTATCGTTCTCCGCCATTTCAGTGAGCGACGCCACAGCGCCCTTGGCCATGCGAAAATCATTCATGAGCAACTGAATCGCCCAAGCGCGCACGTGCTCGTTGCGGTCCTTGAACAACGCCATCAGATCATCCGCCTCCACGCCGTCGGACACGTACAAGGCCCACAACGCGCGCAGCCGCTTGGGCACGCTTTTGTGTTCGGCGAGTTGTTGTTTCAAAACTGTATCCGTCTCGGCGAAGCGCCCCTCACGGAACGACCGCCAAGCGGCGTGGTTTTTCTCCGGCTCCGACGAGGTGGGGCTCCAGATTTTTTGTGTGTAATCCAACCGCTCATGTAACACGCGGCGGGCATGACGCACGAACCAGTCGTTGTCGTGCAACTGCAGCGCGGCAAGCTCCTCGGTCTTGAGCTTGCCGATGTCCCCGCGCCACGGCTTGGGTTTGCCGTATGTAATCTTGTAAATGCGCCCCGTGTGCTTGCGCGTATTGCGCGTGTGATGGCATTCGCCGGTGTCCGAAAAATCGCTGACATACACGCCGCCATCCGGACCGTACGCCAGACTCACGCCCACGAACCACGGATCGGCCGCGCGCATGACATCCGGCGCGTGCGAGGCGGTGTACCCGCTGCCCTTGCGCGTGAGCACATCCATGTTCACGCGCCGACCATGAATGTTGTTCATGAACACCTGCCCGCGATATTTCGCCGGCCAATTATCGCCGAGATACACCATCGTGCCGCAGTGCGCGTGCCCACCGCCGGCCTTATCCTCCTCGGGAGTGCCGATGCCCGCGCGGATGGTCTTGGTGTTCGTGAAATGCAAATGATCGGCAATGGTCGCAATGCGCTCATAGGCAAACCGGCCAGTGGGCCGATTACGACTCGGCTCATAGTATGCACCCTGGATCACGTGAAAGAGATGCGGGTTCACGCAGTTGCAGACAAACGCCTGGCCGTAATCATTCCAGTCAATACCCCACGGATTGGTCGTGCCATCAGCAAAAATCTCCCAACGATGCTGCACCGGATGATACCGCCACACGCCGCCATCAATACGCCGGCGCTCAGCCTCCGGCGTGCCCGGCTTGCCCACCAGCGACCAATTCGAGCGCCCGTGCGTAGCGTACAACCAACCGTCCGGCCCCCACGCAAAACCATTGGCGATATTGTGCGCGTTGGCGTGTGTGCCGAAGCCATCGAGCAACACCTTGGGTTTCCCGTCTGGCACCCCATCGTAATCTTCATCCGGGATAAAATAAAAATTCGGCAACGACATCACCCACACCCCGCCGAAACCGACCTCGATGCCGCTCACATACTCGAGTTTGTCGTAAAATACGATCCGCTTGTCATGCCGACCGTCGCCGTCGGTATCCTCGAGAATGATAATGCGATCGTTCAGACCCGCCTTCTTATCCGGATAATTCTTCGCCTCCGCCACCCACAACCGCCCGCGGTCATCGAGGCAAAACCCAATCGGCTGCGTGATAGCTGGCTCGCCCGCAAAGAGCGTCACGTTGAATCCCTTCGGCACCTGCATCGTCCGCGCCGCCTCAACCGGCGGAAACGGTTTCTCAACCACCGGTTGGCTCGGCTTTACCGCCGCCAACAGAACCGTCACTCCACTCCACAATACCGCGGCCACCGCCAAACGAATTTGCATATCCGAAGCATGACCGATGCTCCAAGGACGGGCAAGTTCCACCTTGCCCGTAGTCCAGTTTCCGGCAAGGCTAGCGACATGAATTGGTGTTCAATGCTCCTCATCGCCCTTGGCACAGCCGTCATCAGTTTCGCTGAACCCATTAAGTTTCAATCCACCGACTGGCCGGCATGGCGGGGATTGCAGGGCGATGGCCATGCGCAGGCGGTCGAGGGCTTGCCCTTAAAATGGAGCATCACGGAAAATGTTGCATGGAAAACAGCGCTGCCGGGGCGCGGGCACAGTACGCCGACGATTGTGGGCGACCATATTTATCTCGCCACGGCGGAGGCGGATTCGCAGGTGCAATCGGTGCTCTGCCTTGCGAAAGCGACGGGGAAATTGATTTGGCGGACGCCGGTGCACACGGGCAAGTTTTTGAAGGGTGGCAACAAACACGCGTCACATGCCTCCTCATCGGTGGTATGCGACGGGGAGCAGTTGTACGTGACGTTCCCGAATGACAAGCAGGTCTTTCTCACGACGCTGGGCATGGACGGCAAGGTGCTCTGGCAACAACCGGTGAGCGATTATGTGATCCACCAAGGCTACGGCACGTCGCCGATGATTTATCAAAACGTGGTGGTGGCCAAGGCGGACAGCAAACAGATCGGCGGCGCGGTGGTCGGGTTCAACAAGCAGACCGGCAAGGAGCTATGGCGCATTCAACGACCGAAGTATCCGAACTACACCACGCCGGTGATGGTCACTGCGCATGACAAATTGCAGATGGTGTTTGCCGGTGCTGAACTCATCACCAGCCTCGACCCTCTCACGGGCAAGAAGCATTGGGAGATCAAGGGCAGCACGCAGGAGTGCGTAACTACCACGGTGACCGACGGCAAACGCGTATTCATCAGCGGCGGCTGGCCGAAGAATCACACCATGGCCGTGGAGGCTGATGGCTCCGGCGAGGTGGCCTGGCAAAATACCGCGCGTGTGTATGTGCCTTCCATGCTGGTGAAGGGCGATCAACTCTACGCCACGATGGATGCCGGTTTTGCGGTGTGCTGGGATTCGGCTACCGGCAAGGAACGCTGGAAGGAACGGCTCGGCGGCGCCTTTTTCGCCTCCCCTGTTCTCGCCGGCAACCGCATTTACGCCACCAATCTCGCGGGCAAAAGCTACGTGTTCAGCACGGACCCGAAAGAGTTCAAGTTGCTGGCCACCAATCAACTTGGCGAGGAAATGTACGCCTCCCCGGTTATCAGCGGCAGCCGCCTCTACCTCCGAGTCACCGCCAAGCGCGGCGGCCGGCAGGAGTGGCTATATTGCATTGGGAGAAATTAAAAATGAAAACGATCATCACTCTATTATGTACCGCTAGCATTGCTTGGGCGGTGGAAATGGCTTCAGGGACTGTGTTCAACGACGCCAACGGAAATGGCCAGCGCGACCCAGACGAGAAGGGACTCGCGGGCGTGGGCGTGTCCAATGGCGAGGCGATTGTGGAGACGGATGCGGACGGGCGCTGGCAATTACCGGTGACTGACGACACGATTCTGTTTGTGCTCAAGCCCAGCGGCTGGATGACGCCGCTAAACGCGCACAAGCTGCCGCAGTTTCATTACATCCATAAACCGAAAGGCTCCCCGCCATCCCGTTTCCCCGGGAGCAAACCGACGGGACCGTTACCGAAGTCGATTGATTTTCCGCTACGCAAACAGGCGGAGCCGGACCAATTTCGCGCGGTGTTCTTTGGCGACCCGCAACCGACGTCGCAGACGCAGATTGATTACATCGCCAATGACGTGGTCGCGGAACTGGTGGGCACGGACGCGAAGTTCGGCGTGACCTTGGGCGATATCATGAATGATAATCTGTCACTATTCAGCAGCCTCAACCGCACCGTGGCGTTAATCGGCATCCCTTGGTACAACGTGATCGGCAATCACGATTTAAACTTCGAGGCTAAGCTGGACGAACATTCCGACGAGACCTTTGAGCGCATTTACGGCCCGGCGTATTATTCGTACGACTATGGCAAAGTGCACTTTATCGTGCTGGACAACGTTGACTGGTACCACGACGAGGCGCGCAAGCGATCGGCCTACCGCGGCGCGTTTGGCAAGCGGCAGCTCGCCTTCGTGAAAGCCTCCCTTGCGCGTGTGCCGAAAGATCGGCTGGTTATGCTGATGATGCATATCCCCCTCACCGGCACGGGCGATCGGCAAGCGCTGTATCGCTTGATCGAAAAGCGCCCGTACACATTGAGCATTTCCGGCCACACACACTGGCAGGCGCACCAGTTTATTGACCGTGGCGACGGCTGGATGGGAGCGAAACCGCATCATCACATCGTCAACGTCACCGTGAGCGGCACGTGGTGGAAAGGGGCCAAGGACGAACGCGGTATTCCGCACACGACCATGCGCGACGGCGCGCCCAACGGCTATTCGATCATCACCTTCGACGGCGCCAAGGCCACCTTCGACTTCAAGGCCTCGCGGTTCCCCGCCAACCACCAGCTACGCATCCACGCGCCCGTGGCGCTCGCCGCCGCTGATGTGGCCAAGACGTCCGTGTATGTGAATGTGTTTGCCGGTTCGGAGAAATCCACTGTGAAACTGCGCGTGAACGGCGGCAAATGGACGCCGCTGAAAAAGACGATCGAGCCAGATCCATATTACGTGCAATTGCACGCCGCGGAAAAACTCGCCAAGGTGTCACCCGAGCTGAACCCCGCGCGTGATTCGTATCATCTCTGGAAAGGCCCCCTGCCCGCCAAGCTTCCCAAGGGCGCCCACCTCCTCGAGGCCGTCACGCGCGATATGTACGGCCGTGAATACACCGCCAAACGCATTCTGCGGGTGGAATAATGCGCTGGTTGGGGTTCATCGCGCTGCTGTGGTTTTCCCTCCCCGGCACAGCCGCTGAGCGTAAACTAGTGCTCGCGCATTACATGCCGTGGTACGAATCCAAGGCAGTAAGCGGCCAGTGGGGCTGGCACTGGACGATGAACAAGTTTCAGCCGGACAAAGTCGTCCAGGGCCGGCGCGAACTGGCCTCGCATTATCGGCCGCTGATTGGCGCATACGATTCGAACGATCCGCATGCCCTTGAGTGTCATGCGCTATTGATGAAATTCGCCGGCATCGACGGCGCGATTCTCGACTGGTACGGCATACGTAAGCACAACGATTACGCGCTCATCCATCGCAACTCGCAGCATTTCATCAAGCACCTCAAGCGCGCCGGCCTGAAATTCGCCGTGTGTTACGAGGACCAAACCGTGAAGCACATGGTCGCCGACAAGATCCTCCCACCCGCGCAGGTCGTACCGCACGGGCAGGCCGTGATGCGTTGGCTGCAAACGAATTGGTTTCGGGATCCGGCGTACGTGAAAGACGGCGGCCGGCCGTTGTTGCTGGTCTTCGGCCCGCAACATTTTACCACCGCCCAATGGCCGCAGCTGACGGCCGGACTGAAGCCGGCACCCGCCACCTATGCCCTGCCGCATCTCACGGCGCAACTTCCCGGCTCCAATGCCTTTGGCTGGCCGCCTGTGCATGGCGGCAAACGGCTGGCTCCGGCCGATTGGAATCAATACCTCAACGATCTCGACCGACGAGCGGCCAAAGGAGAATCCATCATCGCGGCGGTGTTCCCGAAGTTTCATGACATCTACCGGGAAGCCGGCCTGCATGACAGCTACGGATATCTCGACGATCAAAACGGCCAAACCTTTGAGCAGACGCTGGACCGGGCATGGCACGGCAAGGCGCGCATAATCCAGATCGCCACGTGGAATGATTTCGGCGAGGGCACCATCATCGAGCCAACGCAAGAGTTTGGCTATCGCTACCTCGAATCGCTCCAAGGCCGGCGAGCGAAAATTGATCCAGCCTTCCATTTCATCCCGGCCGATCTTCGTCTGCCGGTGATGTTGTACCAGCTCCGCAAGCACGATCCGAAGATCAAGGAACTCGATCCCCACTACGATGCCATCGCCCAGCAGCTGTTTTCCAACCGCACAGTAGAAGCCCGGAAAACGTTGCTGGCACTGTGGAACCGTGTGAAGCCGTAGTGCGCGCTGCCATTCCGATTGCAAACGGCCGCCATTCTGGCAAACTGGGCCCACACCATGAAACGTCTATTTTTTCTGTGCCTGTTTATTCTCGTGCCCTCGTTGCTGGCGGATAAGCCCAACATCATTTTCATCATGGCCGATGACCTCGGCTGGACGGAGCTGGGCTCCTACGGACAAAAGAAAATCAAGACGCCACACCTCGACCAGCTTGCGCGCGAAGGCATGCGGTTTACGGCGAACTATTCCGGCAACGCCGTGTGCGCACCGTCGCGGTGTGTGTTGATGACCGGCAAACATCCCGGCCACGCCTTTGTGCGCAACAACAAGGAATTCAAACCCGAGGGGCAACACCCCATACCACCCGAAGAGGTAACGATGGGCGAGCTGCTGCAAGCGCAGGGTTATGTGACCGGCGCGTTTGGTAAATGGGGCCTCGGCGGGCCGCATTCGCACGGCGATCCCATCGAGCAGGGTTTCGATCGTTTTTACGGCTACAACTGCCAACGACATGCGCACAGTTATTATCCGGACTATCTCTGGAGCGACCAAAAACGTGTGCCACTCAAAAACGTACCGCCTGTGCCTGGACACGCCTCACTGCCCAAGGACGCCGATCCCAAGGATCCGCGCAGCTACGATGTGTTCAAGGGACAGGACTACGCGCCCGACCGCATCAACGAACAGGCGCTCGCGTTCATCCGCCAGAACAAGGACAAACCGTTTTTCCTCTACTACCCCACCGTCATTCCGCACGTGGCATTGCATGTGCCCGATGAGGAACTAAAGCCTTACCTCGCGCAGAAATGGAATGACCCGCCCTTCACCCGCGATCAGGGCTACGGCTACACGCCGCACTTCACGCCGCGCGCCGCGCACGCTGCGATGATCACCCGCATGGACCGTTACATCGGCAATGTTCTGGATC
>CAJWVY010000012.1 GCA_913048135.1 uncultured Verrucomicrobiales bacterium | reverse complement strand
TTCAGTAAAAGAGGCTTCACGCTCATTGAATTGCTGGTGGTGATTGCGATCATTGGGATGTTGGCGGCAATGTTATTGCCGGTATTGGCAAAGGCCAAAAAGAAGGCCATGAATGTTAAAGCCCGAAGCAATATGAAGCAAATCGCGCTCGCGATGCAGCTTTACGTGGATAACAATGACGGGATGTATCCGGAGAATTATCGTGGCTATCAAGCGGGTCGCCGAATGTGGCTGAACCCAGTTTCGCCGAAAGATAGTGAAATTCTCGATTATTTGGGATCTAAGGACGGTAGGGAGTTGGAGCGTCTATTCCGCCATCCGGCAGACACCCATGCCAAGCGGCGTAACTTCAAATTTAGCTACTCTATGAATGCCCATTTGGTTGGCCGTGTTGCAAATTTTTCCAGTGCTCAAAACATGGCTGTGCTAATGGAGGAAGCATGTCAATACGATCTTAACGATCGGTGCACTGCAGTTGATGGAAGCAACCAGATAGCGGGTTATCGCAACAACTGGTATGCAGAGGAAATCGATCCGCGTACCGGGCGATATATTGGGGGAGGGAAACGAGATTTAGAGTATGGGATTAATGACGCTTATTTCGGTGATTGGGATGACGTTGTAACATTCCGGCATATGGATGACTTCCTTGGGCTGAGTAAAGAAGTGGTCGATGGAAAAATGACAAGAGACCGAATATTGGAGGTGTGCAATACCCCTTCTGCGCACGTCATCTTTGCAGATTGCCACGTGGGGTTGATGACACGAAACAACGCAAGGGAGAATTCGGGATACATGCACCCCGATTCACTAGATGCCGACCTCCCTCACATTGGGCTCGAGAAGATGCGTTAGCTTGAATGAGCCTTTCCCTAATGGTGTGTTATTTATAGCGCAAAGCAGTAAGTCAACTGTCAGCAGAATTGCCAGCAAAGAGTAGGGCGCGGCAGTAAGAGGTTAGTCGTTAAGCTCCCTTGATTAGTCGAAAATCACGGGTTATCTTAACCACAGATTGGCAGCAATTATCGCCGAGTCCTACCTCTGGAGCCAATCATAACCAGCCCTATAAAACGCACAGATTCAAATTGGGGTAGTGTAATGTTTCCTTTGTTAAGAGAATCAGATTGCTGGGATGCAGTTCATAGGATGCACTGAAGTCCAGAGTTTTATGGAAATAAAAAAAGGAGAATCGCACGATTCGAAGCTTGGTGATCCGGTGGATATTGAGAGTCCCAAAGCTTTAAAAGCTACGCCTGGATTATGGCCTGATTGGCTGCCATACGGTCATGCAGCTTTCATGCTGATTTTGCTCTTAGCCCTACTGCTGGGGTACGGACTGCCTTACGAAAAACCAGAACAGCCGCAGCGTGATTATCGTGCGAATTACGAGTCAGTTGAGGAGGAGAAGAAAGCTTTTAAAGAGTACGATGAAAAGGTGGAGGCTTACGAAAAAGAAAAGAAAGCGTGGGATGAAGGTGGGGAAGAGTCTAGGCGTGGATGGATCGCTGTGGGGCGAAATATAGCTAAGTTCTCCACCGTACTTTGGCTTATCTTCAGTTTTATTGTTTATGGCTTGATGCCGCTTCTTCGCTTGATCCCGAGGCATTTTGGTAAAGATCTTTCCATTACCCTGCTGCCTGTACTCATGCTGGGAGTTTTATATTCCCTGTCTCGACTGGTGGTAGAATGGATCCCGGATTCAGGTTGGCCGTTACCCAGTCCATTGGAGTTGAATGATCAATCTCTCTGGAAGGTAATGGGGCAGTTCATAGTGCATTTAACTCATCCAATTGCCGATATGGTGATCACTCTTAAGGAGTTTGCCGTGGATAAATGGTTTGTCCCACTACTCTTTGTTGCGGCAACCCTTGTAATCGGTTGGCGCCAATCCATACCTGGAAAAGTGGACGAATCATCCCGCAAAAAGTCCTAGAGCTCAGGCTTTACCGCGGGGGGATATCCGCAGCAACCTTAAGAAACAGTTTTTGTTCGCCGTGAAAGTCCGTTTGGATTAACGTGCAGCGCGTTATGGATTTGTAATGTCGCTGAAACGTCAGGGATAAGTGCTTCCACAACTTTTAAGGACAACCCGATGGCCCAAACACCAAGTAAAGATTACAAGCGCAGAGAGCGCGAATTTAAGAAAGCGGAAAAGCGCAGGGCTCGCGAAGAGGCGAAGGCCGAAAAACTAGCTGCTGAGAAGGCGGCTGCCGCTTTGGCGGCTGAGGAAGCTGCCAAGCAGGCTGAAGCCGAGTTGAAGGCTAAAATCGAGGCGGAGTTTGAGGCGGAGCTCCAAGCCGAAATCGAGGCGGAGAAGAAAAAAGGCGCCTAACCTGAACTTCTGCCTATTAATACAATGGGGAAACTCGTGTGAACTAGGGCGCGGGACTGGAAGTTGAAGCATCTCAACTTGAAGGGCCCTTGGAGGACTTCCTAGCGTAATCTGCTTGTCTTAAAATCGCCCCAATGACCAGGAAATGGACAGAGGATTCCAACTCTGGAGCCAATTTCAAAGTGACTGGTTCAACAATACCCTCTAACCTCTTCGGGTTGTGAGGTGCAATTCGCCGATTCTTTTTTTTAGAACCATTCTCGTGGGTTTGATTCTGAGTGCTGTTGGGCCTGCCGAAGGGGCTCAACAGTCTGGGAGCGGGCTTGTGGTTCATCGACCGGCGGCGGCTTTGGGGGCGCTTGATAATCCGCTCAAGGGGTATTGCCTCTACACGAATGCCGGGAAGATTCATCGGCCTTACTCCATGGTGTTTCAGTATGTTTCCTGGAAGGAATTGGAGGCGGCGGAGGGAAAATTTGCCTTTGAGGCCTGGGAGAAGAAGGCGTGGGACCATGCCCGGGCAAAAGATAAGCACGTGGTGCTTCGGGTGTATGTGGATTACCCTAGTAAACCCTCCGGCCTGCCCGATTGGCTGCGGGCTCAAGGGGTTCAGGAAACTTCCTATCGGGATTATGGCGGTGGGAACAGTCCGAACTATAATCACCCGAAGATGGTGCAGGCCATGGAGCGGTTGATCGCGGCTATGGGGCGGCGCTACAATTCGCATCCACGGGTGGCGTTCGTTCAATTGGGGTTACTGGGTTTTTGGGGGGAATGGCACACGTATCCGCGGGCGGAATTATTTGCTTCCGAAGCGACCCAACATCGAATTCTAAAGGCGTACCAAAAGGCTTTTCCTGACAAGCAACTGATGGCTCGATATGCCGATGGAGTGCTGGCCAAATACAAAGGGATCGGGTTTCACGACGATATGTTTCCCGAGGATACGGATAATGGAGAGGATTGGTCGTTTTTGGCGCGCATGCGTAGGGGCGGTCATGCTGATGGTTGGAAACAGAACGTGGTCGGCGGCGAAATGGTGCCGCACGCCGCGCAGAAATGGTTGGGGAATCAATGGGCTCATACTCAGGAGATGATTAGCCGTTCTCACTTTTCCTGGATTGGCCCTTATGGACCGGCTTTGGACGAGAATGTTTCACTTAATTTACAGGCTCGTAGTGACCAGTTGGTCCGAAAGATGGGTTATCAATTTCGGTTAACTGAGGTCCGTCATTCAAAGAGAGTTGCTCTAGGAAAAGGTTGTGTTGTTTTGGTGCGAGGGGTTAATGAAGGCGTAGCCCCTTTTTATTACCGTTGGCCGGTGAAGTTGGCATGGTTGGATACAAAAGGGAATTTAGTATCTGAGATCAAACTGCAGGACGACATTCGAAAATGGTTGCCCGGTAAATTTCAATTTGGGACGGTATTAAGTGTCCCAGAGCAAACGGGTATCTACCAATTGGGTGTCGGAGTGATTGATCCTTGGAAAAAGAAACCTGCAATTCGATTTGCTAATGAATTAACCTTACAAAGTGGTTGGTCAATCCTGGGTCAAGTTGAGGTGGGCTCAAATTAGAATTAATCGATGACTAAAAAATTTCCATTCAAGGCGGCCTTGATAATCGGGGTGTGGGCTCACTTACTGGCAGGAGCGGCATTGCGTGAAGTGGTGGTCAGCCATACCGATGACCAGGGGGTGCTGCAACTCTACCGCATGAAAGAGGATGGGACAGGTAGTCGGCAACTCACGTTTTCCAAGACCGGATGTCGGATGCCAAGTTGTTCTTCAGACGGTAAAAAGCTGGTTTATGTTGAACAAGTGGGCCATGCGATGGCGCTGCGCTTCGCCGATCTGAACGGAGGGAAGGTGAGGACCCTTGTGGGTGAGGGGATGAATATGTTGCCCTCGTGGTTGCCGGACTCTGAACACCTGATTTGGATGAAGGTAAAGCCCCAGCCCAAACAGGATCCGGCCCGCAATTCTCAAATTCATATTCTGAATGTCACGACGGGGGAGCATCGCAGACTCTTTACCAATCCGGAACAACTCAAGCACAGTAACGCCATGCCGGCGGCTTCGCCGAAAGGTAACCAGATCGCCTTTATCTCCAATAGAAGTGGTGAAATGAGAGTCTGGGTTAGCGATCTCAATGGGGATGGTGCCAAACTAATTTCCAAGCCGGAGCAGGAATACCACGAGGCCATTAAAGCGCCAATCGAGCAAAAGGTTCCTGTTTGGTCGCCGGACGGCAAGTGGATCGCCCATTGGGAGGGAGTGGAGATGATTCATATGAGTAAGTTTACCGGCATCAATAATCCCAAGCGAGACCAGCAAATCGCTGCGACCTTTAATGTATGGGTTGTGAGCCATGATGGAAAACAGCGCCGGAAAGTTGGACGAGGGGATGACCCTACATGGTCCCCAGACGGTTTTGTGACGAGGGCCTACCCTGAACCGAAGCGTGGCGGACCTTTGGTGATGATTGAAACCGAAACGGGAGAAAAAACGTTATCTATTGTGCCCCCCAAAAGGAATTGGGGGCGTTTTTCCTGGGTTTATAAGTCTCTTTAGAATTAATAAAGTAATTCATCAACAGCTGTTTTTTATGAAAACTCTAACCTCTTTGCCTATGTTGATAGTGTTAGCCCTCATGGGCTTGGTGTTTTTCGGCTGTAGCTCAAAAACCAAAGAGATAGAAACGACCGAAGAAAAAATAACCGAACAGTTGCAGCATGAAACGGAAGGTTCCGGAATCTATGTTTCGGCTAAGCTTTCCAAAATAGATCACTCCCATATTAAGGAGTTATTAGGCAAACCTCATGGAGCCATTCCTCCAGATCCGGGTGGGAAAGTGTTATGGGGTGGTGATTTTCAGAAAGCATTGGAACAGGCAAGATTAACTCGTCGTCCGATACTGGTTACCTGGCGCTGTCTACCCTGTAAGCAGTGTGCCGAGTTTGATAAGGGCGTGTTGGATGGAAGTCCTAAATTAAACCCTTTGTTGCGACGGTTTGTGACGGTCCGCCTTACCGATGCGGCTTTTCTTGATGAACGTTATTTTCCCTTCAAGACACATCAGGATCTCGACCTCTCATGGTGGGCCTATTTTCTCTCTTCTGAAGGGGAGTATTACGGTGTCTTTGGCGGTAAGGACCATGTGTCCGACGCTACACGAATTAGTGAGTCAGCTTTAGTCAAAAGCATGGAACGGGTATTGGCTCATCATTATGATCCACGCAGGAAAAAATGGAATGTGGATTTACCGGTTGGGTTTGCTTCAAAAACAAAGTCTAGTCCAAAAGATTTGAAAGGTTACCAGTTGCTTGGAAAGATCCGGCCTGAATTGGGAAAACCATTCCAACTCTTCGGGAGTTGCATCCACTGTCATCAGGTGGGAGACATGTTGAATATACAGGCTATGGATGACGGGACCTTCAATCTGGATCAATTCACTGGGCAATGGCCGTTGCCAGAGAATGTTGGGATCCTGCTCGATCGCGATGATGGGTTGTTGGTGAAACAAATCACTCCACTAAGCCCAGCAGCCGAGGCCGGTATCAAAGCGGGTGACCAACTGGGAATGGCAAACGGTATGCGACTATATGGGCAGGCGGATTTTCGTGGAGTATTACATCGGTCGGCAATTGGCGAGGACTTGATACAAGTGGCTTGGACACGAGAGGGCCAAGCTCAAGCGGGGATACTTCGCGTTCAGACCGGTTGGCGAAAGACGGAAAATTCATGGAGAAAAACCGTATACGACGGAGTATATGGGCCAGGGATGGGCTTCTTTCCGCTCAAGGGGCCCAAATCGGGTAAGGGGCAAGGACTATCAGTAAAACCGTGGATGGGGCAAAATCCCAAAGATCGGCCGATATATCAGACTGGATTAAGAGCACACATGGAAATTATAGAGATCAATGGTATGACTCAGGACATGGAAACGCGCCAATTGATCGCGTGGTTTCGCTTGAACTTTAAGTCCGGACAGGAAGTGACTTACACAGTTCGCGGTGGCCAACAATTCAAATATGTTTTGCCATAAAAATGATTCGCTGAGGGTTCTCTTCAGATTATCGGTGTATCTTTTAATCATCCTGAAGCCGGTCTTTACTTTTGGGCAGCCTGTATCGCCCAAGCTGGATATCCGGCTGACGCAAAAGGATTACAAGACCGTTCCAGAGAATTTCGAGGCCGTGTGCCGTTCGGCGGCAATGGGTCTGGCACGGCATTTTCCGGAGCGGAAGTTCAAGCCGATCCGCATAGAAAAAGCTAACCACCAGTTTCCGGTAAAACTGGATCGCCGGGGGCCAAAAGGTGAGACACTAGTGATGCTGAGCGTAGATGACGGCTTCGGGTGGGCACAGATCGCCTACCAGTTTTCGCATGAGTTTACACACATCGTGATCAATCATGGCCGCCCGCGGTCCGGAGCGAATCATTGGATCAATGAAGCATTCTGCGAGGCGATCTCCTGCCATTCATTGAAGGTAATGGGTAAGGAATGGAAGACGCATCCGCCTTACGGCAACTGGAAAAGCTACGCCAAGCATCTGGATTCCTATGCTGACCGCATTCTGGATCCGAAGAAGGCCAAGCCCGAGGGTATGGAATTTGCCGCGTGGTTTGAAAAAAACGAAAAGGCGCTGCGGCTTGGTAAGCGGTATCCGAAGTACGATCTCTATAAATACGTGGCTTATCAGTTTTATCAGGTGATCCAGAAAGATCCCAACCAGCTGGTTGCTTTGGTTTATTTGAACGAAGGGTTGGAAAGTCAGGCCTTGAGCACTCGCGACTATTTGTCTCGTTGGAAAGGTGCCTTGCCTAGGGAACACCGGTCATTTGCTGATCAAATCTCCGGCTTACTTGGAGTGACACTTGGTGACCTTTGACTTGCGTTTTCATCCTTGTAACGGAAGGTTAACGCCCGTGATGAAAAGCTTCGCTCTATGGTTTCTTCTCGCTTTCGGTGTCAGTGCTGCGCCTCAAGGTGAGTGGAAGACCTTCACGCCCCGTGCAGAACTGGAACCCTCATGGAGCAAAGAAGGGGATGTGCTCACTATTTTTCCTAATGGTCGCAAAGGCGCAGTGGGTCAGTGGCAGGCAACCTTTCCAGTAAAGGGCGGGCAGCATTACCGCTTTTCTGCGATCCGCAAAACATGGGATATCGATATTCAAAACGTGCAGCGACACATCGTCGAACGTTTGATTTGGTTGGATGCCGATGGAAATAAAGTAAAACGCGATGAGCCGACCTTTTCCTCTTACCGTCCTGGCACTGCTCCTCGAGCAGAACCTGAATTCCCCCGTGTCACAGGAGCCATGACGCGTGGAGGATGGGTGGAGGTGCTCGAAGTATTTAAGGCTCCCAAAGCAGCGACCCAGGCAAAGGTGGAGCTTTGCCTCCGTTGGTTGGATGCGGGGCGGGTCAGTTGGCGGCTTGTTTCATTGAAACCAGTTCCCGAACCCGAACCGCGTAAGGTGCGACTGGCAACGATTCATTTCCAACCGCGCGCCGGAAAATCCAATGATGAGAAATGTAAGCTCTTTGCTCCACTCATTGCCGATGCCGCGCAGCGCAAGGCTGATCTGGTGGTGTTGCCTGAGACACTTACTTACTACCACAGTGGTCGCACCTTCGCTCAATGCGCGGAGTCCATTCCGGGGCCATCTACTGAATATTTTGGCAAGCTTGCTAGGAAACATGATCTCTATCTTGTGGCCGGTTTGCTCGAGCGCGATGCTAATCTCATCTACAACGTCGCCGTGCTCATTGGCCCGGACGGCAAGGTGGCTGGGAAATACCGCAAGGTGTGCCTGCCGCGCGGCGAGATTGAGGGCGGTATTTCGCCCGGCAAAACTTATCCGGTTTTCCAAACGCGTTTTGGTAAGGTAGGCATGATGGTTTGTTATGACGGCTTCTTCCCGGAAGTGGCTCGTCATCTTAGTAATAATGGTGCTGAAGTGATCGCTTGGCCGGTATGGGGATGCAATCCCATGCTCGGGGCGGCGCGCGCGTGCGAAAATCACGTATATGTCATCAGTAGTACATACACTGATGCATCAAGCGATTGGATGATCTCGGCTATCTATGGTCACAACGGTCGTCCACTAGCGCAGGCCAAGGAATGGGGGACGGTTGCCATTGCGGAGGTCGACTTAAACAAGCGACTCCACTGGCATAGCCTAGGTGATTTTAAGGCGCAGATTCCTTCCCATCGCCCACCGAAACAGCCATAATCTTCTTTTCAAATGCATCGTTGGATTTTTGTTTTTCTGGTTGTGGCCAATATTGTTTCGGCCAAGGATTCCAAGCCAAACATTCTGTTTATCATGGCGGATGATCTGGGTTGGATGGATTTAGCATGCCAAGGGAATAAACTCGTTGAGACACCGCACTTAGACCGTTTGGCAGAACAAGGAATGCGTTTCACTTCAGCTTACGCTGCGGCACCGGTGTGTTCTCCCACGCGGTGCGCGGTGCTGACGGGACAGGCCCCAGCGCGGATTGGGTTGACGACACATTTACCAGGAATGTTTTTTCCAAAAGATAATCGACCTCAACCGGCCAAGCTCACCGGCCAACTAGATACGGAGTACGTGACCATTGCCGAGCGACTGAAAGAGGCGGGTTACGTGAATGCGTTCCTTGGTAAATGGCACATTGCCCCAAGCGTGGCGCGAGGCGGCCGGGTGGCGAATGAGTTGTCTCCCACGGGGCAGGGGTTTGACGTAAATATCGGAGGCACTTCGTATGGTGGTCCGCCGAGCTTCTTTTCACCATACCGCAACGCTGAACTGAGTGACGGACCCAAAGGCGAGTATTTACCGGATCGTTTGGTCGACGAAACAATCAAGTTCATCCGCGCCAAGAAAGATCAACCCTGGATGACGCACTTGTGGTTTTATACCGTACATTGGCCGATGCAAGCACCTGAGGCGTTGCTCAAAAAATATGAGAATCGTAAAGGGCCCGGACTGAACGATACAAGATACGGCGCAATGATCGAGGCAATGGATGCCTCAATCGGGCGGTTGTTGGCTGAACTGGAGGCAATGGGTGAGGCGAAGGATACACTCCTAATTTTCACTAGCGATAATGGTGGTTTTGCGGGCGTGAGTGATTGTCGGCCATT
This sequence comes from uncultured Verrucomicrobiales bacterium, assembly GCA_913048135.1. Taxonomy (GTDB): domain Bacteria; phylum Verrucomicrobiota; class Verrucomicrobiia; order Limisphaerales; family UBA1100; genus UBA1100. The sequence goes on along the minus strand of CAJWVY010000012.1, from coordinate 27,945 downwards.
GCGCGAATCTAAAGGGCACCTATATGAGGGGGGGATTCGTGTTCCAATGATTGTACGCTGGCCTGGGCAGGTGAAAGCAGGAACAACCTGCGAATGGCCGGTGGTTAGCATGGATTTTTTCCCCACCTTCCTAGAGGTGGCTGGTCTCAAACCGGGGAAGGCACCCATTGATGGTGAGAGTATTCTGCCGCTGCTTAAGCAAAAAGCTCCGCATACTCCCGGAGGCGGGATGAAACGTAGTGAGATATTTTTTCATTTCCCCAACTACGCTTGGCACATGGGCAACCGCCTCGGTGGAGCGGTGGTGACACGGAATGGAATGAAACTAATCCGTAATTACGACGACAACTCGCTCGAGTTGTACGACGTGGCCGGCGACATCGCCGAAACGAAAAATCGCGCGAAGGATAAACCACAATTGGCAAAGCACCTGAACGACAAGCTCTCGGCATGGCTGAAGGAGACCAAAGCGCCCATGCCGCGCCCGGCAAAGAATTGAACCGCCAAGTCGTGAAGGCGCTATGGAAATTAAAAAGAGGCGAGGTCTGAGGTTGATTTTTAGCTGCGTGTTGTAGTAGCTTAACGGCAGGAGGTGTCTTGAAAAAATCGGTTAAGACTGGCGTGGTGGCTACACGGACTCGCAATGGGTTTCGCGAGGTATTGTTGGTTTCCACCAAAAAAAATCGATGGGGGTTGCCCAAGGGGAATCTGATTCCACGGCTCGGCAAGAAGCGCACGGCCTTGGAAGAGGCTTACGAAGAGGCGGGCGTGCTTGGGGAAATACGCAACAGTCGACGTGTACGTTTGGAGCGTTCCCGCTGGACTCTGGATTTGTATGTCATGCGTGTGGTCAAACAACTGCGGCGTTGGCCGGAAAAGGCCCAGCGTACCCGGCGCTGGGTGCCGGTGCATCAACTGGATGAATGGCTGAGCCGTCGCGATTTGGTGAAGAGTGTCCAAAAGCTGGCCCGGCCCGCACGTCAACCGGCGTAGGGATTCCATTTGTTTCTTGTTCAGGGAGTGATTAGGCTCCGGCATGCGTTTGTTTTTCCTTTTGTGTGTCACGGCGTTGATGGCCACAGCCAAGCCGTACAATTTGTTGGTGATCCAAACCGACGAACATCATTTCAAGACGCTGGGTTGTTATGGCGGTAAAGTTGTGCAAACGCCCAATATAGATTGGATTGCCCAACACGGAGCCATCGCTACTAGCTTTTATGCCACCACGCCCGTTTGTTCTCCTTCTCGGGCGGCATTTATGAGCGGATTGTATCCTCATAAGACGCCCGTTAGTACCAACAACATTCCCTTGGATAATGGGATCGTGACCTTTGCAGAAGTACTACGCCGGCATGGATACGCCACCGGCTACGCGGGTAAATGGCATCTCGATGGAGAGGGGAAACCGCAATGGGGGCCGACTCGGCAGTTCGGATGGGAGGACAACCGTTTTATGTTTAATCGCGGTCACTGGAAAAAATTTACTGATTCCAAGGATGGACCTCAAGTTGGTGCCCGTAAAAACGGTGAACCGAACTATGCTCTTGATGATGCGAATGAGGAGACCTTTGCCACCGATTGGCTGACCGATAAGTTAATCGACTTTGTGAATGCAAAAAAAGGGCAGCCGTTTTGTTACATGGTGAGTTATCCAGATCCGCATGGGCCGAACACCGTCAGAGCCCCGTACGATACCATGTACGACCACGTTCAGGTGCCGATCCCTCGTTCGGTTAATAAGACTCGTGCGCAAACGCCGGTGTGGGCAGCAAAAGCACCAAAGATTACTGCGGATACTGTGCGGATACTCATGCCAAAGTATTATGGCATGGTGAAATGTTTGGATGACAACATCGGTCGCATTTTATCAACGCTACGTCGTAATGGGCAGCTGGAGCGGACCCTGATTGTCTTCACTAGCGATCATGGAGATCTTTGCGGCGAACACGGTCGCCTGAACAAGGGCGTTCCCTTTGAGGGTTCGGCGCGTATTCCTTTTTTGCTGTATTGCCCCGGCAAAGTGCCGCCGGGTACGGTGGTGAAGGAGGCGTTGAGTTGCATTGATTTCCTGCCGACTGTGACCAGTCTCATGGGGGTGCAGCATCGCCTCAAGGTTGATGGCCGAAATGCCGATAGCCTTTTCACTCAGGTGCGGGGTGACGAATGGGAGGACATTGCGATCCTGCGCTCGTCCAAAAGTTCCGAAGGCTGGCTCTGCGCGGTGACCGACCGCTACAAACTGGTTTATGCCGCCAGCGGCAAGCCGTGGCTCTTCGATCTGGAGCAGGATCCGGATGAGATGAAAAACTTCTTCGAATCCCCCGCCCATCAAGAGATTATCCACCGACTCACCGGCGCTCTGGCCGGATATGCCAAGACGCATCAGGATGCGCATTTCGAGAAACCCAACATCGCCGAGGCCATGCACGCTGTGTTGAAGGCAAAGTAGGGGTTGACGCCCAGAACACTGTGGCCGACCATCGCCGTATGGCGAAGCCCAAGAAACCCAATTCATCCGAGACGCCCAACCGTCGTGAATTCATCAAGACCTCTGGCAAAGTAGCCGGAGCCTCCGCGCTGGCCGGCGTGGCTATTCCGCACGTGCACGCAAACGTCAACGACACCGTGAAGGTGGCGCTCGTGGGTGCCGGCGGCCGGGGCACAGGCGCCGCCAGTAACGCGTTGTCCGTTTCAGCCGGACACGGCCCCACCAAACTCGTGGCTGCCGCGGATATTTTTGAGGACAAACTCAAGAGCAGCCTCAACGGCCTTTCCAAAAAGCATAAGGAGAAGGTGGATCTCGGCAAGACCGGCAAAAACGGTTTGCCCGAGCGCGCCTACATTGGCTTTGAGGCCTACAAGGAAGCCATCAGCAATCTCGACAAGGGCGATGTGGCCATCTTCACCACGCCGCCGGCCTTCCGCTGGGTGTTCTACAAATACGCCGTGGAGCGAGGCGTGAATGTGTTCATGGAAAAACCCGTGACCGCCGATGGCTATGGCACCAAGCAGATCCTTGAGATCAACAAGATGGCCAAGCAGAAAAACCTGAAGGTGGGCGTGGGCCTCATGTGCCGGCACAGCCGCGCGCGCGGCGCAATGGCCGACAAAATTCAGGAAGGCGCCGTGGGCGATGTGGTGCTCATGCGCAGCTACCGTATGCACGGTCCGGTGGCGTCCGCGCGGTCCATCCCGCAGAAACTCCGGAATGAGTACAAGGACCTTGAGGAAATCCGCTGGCAGATCCGCCGCTTCCACAGCTTCATCTGGGCCAGTGGCGGTTGCTTCAACGATTACTACATTCACAACATCGACGAATGCTGCTGGATGAAGGCCGCTGCCATGGGCGATCCGGAACACACCGGCGGCGATGCGCTCAACGTGATGGGTTCTCTCGATAAATGGACCTGGCCGATCATGGCACAAGCCACTGGGGGTAAGCACTTCACCAAGAACCGGCAGGGCCAGCCGTACGTGGACCAAAACTTCGACAACTATTCGGTGGAATACACCTACGCCGACGGCACCAAGCTCATGCACTACGGCCGAACCATCGAGGGCTGCCATAATGAGTTCGCTAGTTATATCCACGGCACCAAGGGCTTTGGCACCTTCTCCAAGAACGGCCACTGGCCCGCACCCAGCGCGTTGTACTCCGGCCTCACGCCGAATCCGAAAAACGAAACTTGGAAATTCCCGGCGCGCGAGACCAATCCCTATCAGGACGAATGGGAAGATCTGCTCGACGCCATCCGCAATGACAAGCCGTACAACGAAGCCGAACGCGGCGCACTTGCCAGTCAGGTTTGCAACATGGGCCGCATGGCCGCGCACACCGGTCAGCGTGTGATGTGGGATGACGCCCTCAACGCCGATCCGTTGGCGCCCGAGATTGAAAAGCTCGTGGGGCTGGGTGGCGATTCCGCGCCGGTCAAAGCCGATGCCGATGGCTTCTACCCGACGCCGCAACCGGGCATCACCAAGAAGCGCGAGTATTAAACCGCCCGCAACCTTGCCCCCGCATTCGCTTCACGGCAGGATGCGGGGGATTTTTTTATGGCCGAGGAAACCTCCGATAATCCACCGCCCAAGGATGATGACATCCTAGGCTTTACCGTGAAAATGGCCCTGATCGCCGTGATCATTTATATCGGCGTGTATTCCTTCGACCAATGGATGCGCAAAAAGGACGGCCCGTGGACGGTCACCTTTCAGACCGACGCCAACGGAACGCCTATGCTGGTGATCGACTGGGCCGCGCGCGGGTACCGCAACTGCACTCTGGTGTTTCCGGGCGAGATTGTGCCGGTGGGGTTTGAAACGGTGCAGACCAATTTCGTCGATCCGGTGCATCTGCCGCAACCTGTGCCCTTCGGTAACTGGTTTTATGCGGACCTCACGTATCTGCCTGGGACGGTGACCTTCGATCTGTTTCCCATCGACGCCAACGCCACCAGCAAAGGGCGCCGGCATGAAATCGAGCTGCTGCCGCGCGGTTTGGTGGTGAATCGCAAGGCTCACGCGTGGGAGGATGGCTTGCGCATCGAGGTGCCGGCCGAGGCCAAAGAGGATTGGCAGGAAACCGATGTGAAATATTAGTCCCGCTTCAACGGCGGTAGGGCGCCCGGGACATTTTCAAAATCAAACCCCTTCACCGATTCTGCTGCCAACGTGCCGAGGGTCCGTCGCAACGGCACCACGCTGGGGCCGCGTTCGGTGGGATGTACACGGTTGCACAGGAACACCACAAACGTCTTCGAGTATGGATCAATCCAAAGCGATGGGCCGGTGAATCCCGTGTGGCCGAAAGAGCCGAGCGGGAACTTGTGCCCGCGCGGGCTGGAATAGCCCGTATCAATATCCCAACCCAAACCGCGGCGCGCGGGCAGGGTGGGGGGCGTTTGGACGGAGGTCATCAATTGCACCGTCTCCGCTTTAAACAATTGTATCCCGTCGAGTTCGCCTGTCTGCAGCAACATGCGCGCATAACGCGCGAGATCCGGTGCCGTGGTAAACAGGCCGGCATGTCCGGCAATGCCGGAGGTCTTGCGCGCCCGCGGGTCATGCACCACGCCGCGTAGTGCCTTGCCGTCGGTAACCGTGGTGGGCGCAATGCGCGCGTGCTTGGTTACGGGGGGATTGTAACCGGTGTCGTGCATCTTCAACGGTCCGAAGATTTCTTCGGTACAAAACATATCCAGCCGTTTCCCGCTGACGCGCCGGACGATTTCATCCAGTAATTGAAAATTGATGTCGCTGTAAATGAAGCGTTCATCCGGCGCCGCGCGCGGTACTTCCACGACGCACTTGGCAATGCACTCCTGATGCCCGGTCCAGCCGTTCACAGAAATATCCGGGCGCAGTCCACTGGTGTGCGTGAGCAGCTGCCGGATGGTGATGGCTTCCCGGCCTTGCCCGGTGAATTCCGGAAGATGCTTGCGAACCGGATCCTCGATATTCAATTTCCCACGCTCGTGTAACAACAACACGGCCGGCGTGGTGGCAACAACTTTGGTGAGCGAAGCAGCATCATAAATTGTGTCGCCCTGCGCCACCGCACTCACCGGCTGCGTACTGGCCATGCCGTAAGCGCGATGAAAGGCCACGCCCTGCCGCTCCAGCCAAAGCACACCGCCCGGCAGGCGTTTTTCCACCCGCGCCTGATGAATGGCCACGCCGATTGCATTGAGTTTCCTCTGATCAAAGGTCCGAACCAGCTCCTGCGGTGGCGGCGGGGCTTCCGGCCAGCTGAGACAGGAGGTGCAAATCACTGCAATTGAGGCAATTATGCAGAAAATCTGAAGAACACGGAGCATCGTTCAGTCGAAACTACCCGTGCCGGCGGCGAGAGGCAAGGAGGCTTGCCGCAGACGGAATGTTCTGAAATGATTTTTCTCACGACGAAATGAACCCGCTTGTTTTCATTGTTGTTCTGACGTGTTTATTGACTGTTCCGGTCGGAGCACAGCAGAAGTATTTGAAACCGCCCAAGGAGGCCGAGGAATTGTTTGCCTCCCGGCCGATGCCGCGCGTCTCCCTGAGCCCGGATGGCCGGCATTTGTTGGTGGCGGAGCAGTATCGGTTTCGGCGGATTGAAGATTTGGCCTCCCGCGTACAGGCCTTGGCGGGCATTCGCCTGAATCCATTCAACAACGGCCCGGCGCTGCCGCAGTATTATTTCCGGATGGAATTGCGGGAGGTAGCCAATGGCGCGAGGCATCAATTGCGGTTACCCACGGGCAGCCGGCGATTTAGCCTGCCGGTATGGTCGCCAGATGGAAAGCACTTCGCCTTTTTGCAATACGACCGGGCATCGGTGATCCTGCATGTGGGCGAAGCGGAAAATCGCCAGATCAAATCCTTTCCACAAGTGAGGCTCAATGCGGCCGCTGGTCGCACCTTTCAATGGCTGCCGGACAGCAAGGGGTTGATTTGCCAATCCATCCCCAAACAGCGCGGTAACCCACCCACGCCGCCGCGGGCTCCGGTGGGGCCGGTGGTCCAGGAGACGGGCCCCAAGGAAGCACCGGTGCTGACTTATCCCGACCTGCTGCAGAATGATCATGATGAAAAATTGTTTGATTACTATTTGAACTCGCAGTTGACTTTGCTGGATGTGAAGACAGGCAGGCAAAAGAATTTGGGGCGTCCCTCGATCTTCAGCAGCTTTGATGTGTCGCCCTTTGGCCGGTATGTGTTGGTGGAACGGATTCATCCGCCTTATTCCTATCAATCGCCCGCCCAGTTTTTCCCGCGTAGCACGGAGGTGTGGGATCTCAAGGCCTCGGTGAAGCACGTGACCATTCAACCTGCTACGGAGGATGTGGCCGCGGGAGGCGTGCCAGTGCAGCCGCGAGGGCATCATTGGCGACCGACGGGTCCGGCGACAATTGTCTGGATTGAGGCACTCGATGGTGGCGATCCGACGCGTGAGGTGGAAAACCGGGATCGGGTGATGATGTTGGAAGCACCTTTCACGGGGCGACCCAAGCGGGTTACTACCCTGGAAAACCGGTTTTCCAAAATCTACTGGGGCGAAACCCGTAACACTGCGCTGGTGCGGGAGTATGACAGCTCGCGCAGTTGGTATAACACGTGGCTGGTGGATCCGGACAATCCGGATATCCCCGACCGCCTGTTGTGGAGTCACTCGGTGAATGAGCGTTATGAGCATCCGGGCTTTCCGTTGATGCGGCAGTTGCCCAATGGTAAGCGGGCGATGCGCGTGCATTCCAATTCGATTTTCCTGAATGGCAATGGCTCTTCGGTGGAGGGCGACCGGCCGTTTTTGGATAAGCTCAATCTTGTGAAGTTTGAGCGCGAACACTTGTTCAAATGTGATGAATTCAGCTATGAGGCGGTGGTGGCGTTGCTGAGTGATGATGGTTCGGAATATGTGACGCGCCATGAAACCGAAGACGAGCACCCCAATTATTTCGTCCGCAAGGTGGGCGAACTGGAACGCCAGCCGCTGACGGAATTCATGGACCCTGCAAAATCGCTGCGGGAGGTGCAGAAGAAACTCATCACCTACGAACGCGCCGATGGCGTGATGCTCAACTGCATGCTGCATTTGCCACCGGGCTATGATTTGGAAAATCCGTTGCCATTGCCGACCATCCTGTGGGCGTATCCGCGGGCCTATACACAGGGACGAATGGCAGGGCAGGTTTCCAATTCACCGCATCGGTTCTCTACCTTTGCGGGAGCTTCCCCACGTTTTCTTGCACTACAGGGGTATGCCGTTTTGGATCAGGTGGCGATGCCGATTGTGGGGGATCCGGAAATGGCCAATGACACATTTACTGAACAGATCGTGGCCAATGCGGAGGCCGCGATTGATGCGGTGGTGAAGATGGGGGTTTGCGACCAGCAACGCGTGGGTGTGGGCGGGCACAGTTACGGGGCGTTTATGGCGGTGATGTTGCTGGCCAACAGTGATCTCTTTCGGGCAGGCATTGCGCGCAGCGGGGCGTATAACCGCACGCTGACGCCGTTTGGATTTCAGGATGAACGCCGCACGCTCTGGGATGCCCCGGAGACCTATCTGGAAATGTCACCGCTTTTGGCGGTGCCGAAAATTCGGGATCCATTGCTGTTGATCCACGGCGAGAATGATAAAAATCCGGCTACCACGCCGGAACAAACCAAGCGTTTATTCCGGGCGATCAAGGGCAATGGCGGCAAGGCACGGATTGTGTTGCTGCCGCATGAGACGCATAATTATCAGGCCCGCGAAAGCATCGGCCATACGCTGGCTGAAATGGTGAATTGGTTTGATGCCCACGTGAAGGGCGAAAGCGAAGCCGCCTCTTCGGCCAGCCCGTAATCCAGCCGGAAAAGAATCAGGCAAGGATGCTCTGCAGTTCCTTTAGCAACGGCGGCACAGCTTTGTAGGGATCTGTGGCCGCCTCGTATTCCAGCACCACGTAGCCCTGATAATTGGCTTTGCGCAACAGATCGGCAAAGCGTTTGAGATCGGCTTCCTTCTTCTCGTTGCCAATGCGCAATTCCACTTTCAATTGCACATTCACCGCGTAGGACGCGGCGGCGGCAAAGTCGGCATACGGATCAGCGGTGCGGAAATTGCCGCTATCCAGATTCACGGCAAACCACGGGTGATCCACTGCTTCGACAAATTCAATCAGCGTCTTGGCCGACCCAATACTATCGTGATTTTCAATGCCGAGAAAGATGCCGCGTTTGCCGGCGTAATCGCAGCATTCACGCAAGCAATCGATCGCCCATTGATCGGCTTGCTTGCGATCCACGCCCTTGGCTTCGCGGCCGGCAAAGACGCGAATGTGTGGCGCACCGAGGAGGGCAGCGTGATCGATCCACTTCTTTACATAGGCAATTTGCGCGTCGCGTTGCGCGCCCTTTGGCAGGGAAAAATTATTGCCGACGGCGGTGCCGCTGATATCCACGCCGCGCAGAAACGCGTGCTTCCTAAGGTCCGTAAGGTACTTAGGCGTGATCTCGTGCCGGAAGAAGTAACTGGTAAGTTCAGTGCCTTCGCAGCCGTGGTCGGCGCAAAAGTCGATAAACTTGAACAGGTCCATCGGCCGTTCGGCGACCTTGCGCACGGAGGTTTTTTGGTATTTGAAAAAACTGCGGAACGAATAAGCCGCCAGACTGAGGCGCAGCTTGGGTTTTCCGGCGCGCTGGAATGGGGCGCCCAGCACGGTGGCGCCACCGGCAAGGGCTCCGGTGGTTAGGAATTGGCGGCGGTGAAGGGAATTCATTGTCCCGGTATTAGCTGCAACCGCAGTCGCCGAAGCCATCACTGCAGAAATCGAAATCTTCCTGGGCGGGCACGCGACCGACTTCAAATGTCTTTGCGATCACTTGATGGATTCGGTCCTGCACTTGCTGCACTTCTTCTTGAGCAGCGAGGAAGTTGGTGGCAACTTCGTTTCCGAGAAAGTCATTACGCAATTGCTCAAACGTTGTGATTTCCTCCTCAGTGATCTCTGCTCCAGTCTGTTGTTTTTGCTGGAGTAACGCACCACGTTCATTGAGTGTGCTGTACTCGTACTTGAGTTTTTCGTCTGAGATAAAGGCGTCAATCTTGGCGTATAATTCCTTAAACCCTTCCTGGTTGATGATGGATTCGCAGAGGTGATCGGTGCCTTTTTTTATGGGCAGCATGTCCAGATGGTTTTTGGGCTCACCGGTTCCTAGCTCGCAGCTTTCGTTTTCCATGATATTCCTTAGACGGTTAGAATGTCTTCTTCCTTGGCAGAGAGATGTTCTTCGACTTTTTTGACGTAGGCGTCCGTAAGTTTTTGCACTTCCTTTTCGCCATGGCTGAGGTCGTCCTCCGTGATGTCGCTGGCTTTTTGTTCCGCCTTGAGTGTCTCGATTGCTTCGCGGCGGACGTGACGGATGGAGACCCGGCCATCCTCGGCAAGTTTGCGGGCGGATTTCACCATCTCCTGACGGCGCTCCTTGCTGAGGTCGGGCAGACTGATGCGAATGAGCTTGCCGTCGACCGAGGGATTGAGACCGAGGTTGGCGGCTTGGATGCCTTTCTCAATCGCGTGAATGGTGGAGGCATCCCACGGTTGGATCACGAGGGTGCGCATCTCAGGGGTGGTGATGGCGGCGAGTTCCTTGAGGCGCATACTGCTGCCCTCGTACGCCTCGATATTGATGTTTTCCACGAGGGCGGGAGAGGCTTTGCCGGTGCGGACGCCGGCGAGTTCGGCCACGACCACTTCTTCACTTTTTTGCATTTTCTCCTCGGTATTGAGGAGGATGTCATCGACTGGCATGCAGCCAGTCTAGGGAGGGGCGGCGGCGGTGGGAAGGAAAATTGCCGTGAGTGCTAGGCCTTGACGAGGGTGCCGACTTTTTTGCCGAGCACGACGTTGCGGATATTGTGTGCCTTGAAGAGATCAAACACGACGATGGGCATCTTGTTGTCCAAGCAGAGCGAGAACGCGGTGGAATCCATGACGCGCAGTTGTTTTTGCAAACAATCGAGATAGGTGATTTCGCGGAAGCGCTTGGCTTTGGGGTTCTTTTCCGGGTCGCTGTCGTAAATGCCGTCGACCTTGGTGGCTTTGAGAATGACCTCGGCACCGATTTCATTGGCGCGTAGGGCGGCGGCGGTGTCGGTGGAAAAATAGGGATTACCCGTGCCTCCACCAAAGATCACCACGCGGCCTTTCTCGAGGTGCCTCACGGCGCGTCGCCGGATGAAGGGCTCGGCCACCTCGCTCATTTCGATGGCCGTTTGGACGCGGGTTTCGACGCCGTGCTGCTCAAGGGTGTTTTGCAGGGCCAAGGCGTTGATAATGGTGGCGAGCATGCCCATGTAATCGCCGGTGGCTCGGTCGATGCCTGCGCCTTCGCCTTCTAATCCGCGAAAGATGTTACCACCGCCCACCACGATGACTACTTGGACTCCGAGTTCCCGGAGTTCTCCGATTTGGCGGGCCATGCTGGAAACGGTTTCCGGGCAAATTCCGTTGCCGGTATCACCGCCGAGGGCCTCGCCGGATAGTTTGAGGAGGATCCGTTTGTATTTGGGCTTGGAGCGGGATGAGGCAGTGCGTTTCACCGGAGATGGGGTCTACCATCTGATGCCCCTGCACGTCAAATCAATGCATAAAAAAAGCGGCCCGCAGATTGCGGGCCGCCTGGGAAAAAGTGGGTTTAGTCTTCCTGTGTCTCGCCGACTTGATAGCGGAGGAATGCTTGGATGACGATTTCATCATCCAATTCCTTGGCCACGGAGGCCACGTGATCTTTCACGGAGGTATCGCCCTTCACGAAGTCCTGATCCACGAGGCAGACTTCGGCAAAGTATTTCTCGATCTTGCCCTCCACAATTTTCTCGATCGCTTGGGCGGGCTTGTCCTTGAATTGTTCGCGGGCAATCTCGCGTTCCTTTTCGAGCTTGGACTGATCTAGCTGGGTGCGGTCGAGCGCGTCGGGACTGGCGGCGGTGATTTGCAGGGTGATGTCGCTGAGCAGTTCCTTGAACGCATCGGTGCCGGTCGTCTCATCCTTGTTGGTGGCTACGGCCAACAGCACGCCGACTTTGGCGCCGTGGTGGATGTAGGCCGTTACCGCGCCGGGGCCATCAATGCTGAGGCTTTCATTGCGCGTGAACTGGATGTTCTCGCCGATTTCAGCAACGGCTTTGGTACGTTGCTCCTCGAGATTCGCGCTGCTATCGGTAGCGTAGCCTGCGGCAATCTCGTCGCAGAACTGCTGGAACTTTTCGTTCTTAGCCACGAAATCCGTCTCGCAATTGATCTCCACGATCGTGCCACTCTTGCCGTCCACGGACAGGTGACGGGCGATGACGCCTTCGGAGGTGCTGCGGGAAGCCTTCTTTTCGGCGGTAGCCGCGCCCTTTTTCCGGAGCCACTCGACAGCGGCTTCGTGGTCGCCGTTGTTTTCGGTGAGCGCCTTTTTGCAGTCCATGAGACCGGCGCCGGTTTGTTCGCGGAGTTTTTTGACTTGGGATGCACTGATGTCAGCCATGATATTTTTTAATCAATTTAAATGGTTGCAGGGTGAATTGCGGTTGGACCGATAGCTCTTGGGGCTTAGTTAGGCTTCGGCCGGGGCGGCTTCTTCAGCAGCGGGCTCAGCCGGAGCTTCCTCGGCTGAAGCCAGGGTAGTCTCAGGGGCCGGGGCGGTCTCAGCGTCCTGGGGGGCTTCGGCGGGTTGCTCATCAGTCGCAGCGGCTTGTACGCCCTTGGCCTCCGTAATGGTTTCGCCAATGGCATCGGCAATGACCTGAATGGCCTTGATGGCGTCGTCGTTGCCGGCGATGGGGTAATCCACCAGCTCGGGATCGCAGTTGGTGTCCACCAGCGCCACGATCGGGATGCGCAGTTTGCGGGCTTCGGCTATGGCGTTGTGCTCGCGCTTGATATCCACCACAAACATTGCGTCCGGCGTACTGTCCATGTGGCGGATGCCGCCGAGGTTCTTTACGAGACGTTGTTTTTCGCGGCGGATGGAGGCTTGCTCCTGTTTCACGTAACCGGCGATGCTGCCATCCTCTTCCATGGCCTCGATTTCCTTGAGGCGCTTGAGGCGCTGCTTCACGGTCTTGAGGTTGGTGAGCATGCCGCCCAGCCAACGGTCCGTGACAAAGTGTTGTTTGTGGGTCTCGGCCAGCTCACGGACGATGGGCTGGGCTTGTTTTTTGGTGCCCACGAAAAGAATCTTGCCGCCACCCCGAATGGTGTTGCCCAGAAAATTACAGGCAGCCTGGAGTTGGTCGACGGTTTGGGTGAGGTCGATGATGTGGACTCCGTTGTGTGCCCGGAAAATATAGGGCTTCATCTTCGGATTCCAACGACGGGTTTGGTGGCCAAAATGGACACCTGCTTCAAGCAGTTCTTGAATTCCTATGCTCATATTGTGTTCCCTTGTTCGAGACCCTTGCGGGCCATCCCGCAGGATGACGGGATTGTATTAGTTGTTCTTGAGGCCACCGTGTTCACTCGAGCGCGGATGCTTCGGGCCATGGCTTTTCCCTGCCTTACGGTGGGAAAAGGGCGGGCAAAGTATCATGCACCAAGCAAAAGGCAACCCGTTTTTTGAGAAAAATGAGTAAAAAGAACACCATTGAAGCTGTGATTCTCGCCGGCGGCCAAAGTCGGCGGATGGGCGAAGACAAGGCGCGCCTGCGAGTGGGGCGGCGCTCGATGCTGGGCCATGCGCGGGCCTTGGCAGCGGATTTGGGGCTGGCGTGCCGTGTGGTGCGAGTGGATCGCCACGCGGGTAATGGTCCCTTGGGTGGCGTTGAGACAGCTTTGCGGCGGGCTCGGGCTGCACGCGTTCTGTTTCTTAGTTGCGATATGCCTTTTTTGACGGTGGCACTGGTGGAGCGTTTGCTAGAGGTTGAGCACTCGGCTGTATTTGCTGAATCTAAAAAAATGGCCGGGTTTCCATTTTGCCTTTCGAAGGGAGTGCTGCCTTTCGTGGAGGAGTGCCTTGAGACTGGGAAACTTTCTGTTCAAGATTTTGCTCGTCGGCACGGATGCCATGTGATTATCCCCCGGTGTGATTGGCCACAATTGGCTAATATTAATACACCAGCCCAACTCGTCGCGGCACGCGCGGCCTTGTAATAGAATTGGAGGGCGTTATCATTAGGACGAGCTCACTCGGTAACCTATCCTAGTGTGGTGCGTACCTAAATTCGGATTCATGAAAAAAGCTACTCTCCTTTTATTGATGTGGGTCGTATTCCCTTTGAGTGCGGCACAACCCCCAGAGTCTTTGCTGCCGCAGAACACAATTGCCGTGGCCAGCGTGCCCGACATGAACACTGCTCGGACTTTGTTTAAGGCGAACTCCTTTATTCAGATGTGGAATGATCCATCTATGGAAGCCTTTGCCAATCGCTTTGAAAAGGCATTTCGAAAAAATGTCATGAAACGGATACGAGATGAAGCCCCTGTTCAACCTGACGAATTATGGAAGCTAGCCCAAGGACAGATAACAGTGGCCCTAACACGTAAGCCAGGGCGACCGGACCCTGGGTTAATCGTGCTGATGGATAGCGGTAAGCATGCGGAGGAAATGGAGAGAGGTTTGCAACTCTTGCGCGAGACCTTGGTTGATAATCAGGTGGATCACGAGCGTTTAAGACTTGAGGCGTCGGACTTTTTGCATGTTCCGCATCCTCGGCGGCCACAACGTGGTTTGTATATTGGTCACACAAAGTCTCTTTTTATCATGACCTCAACCCGCGATCTGGCTGAGCAGGTGGTGCAACTACATAAGAAGAAACCCAAGGTCAAATCACTCAAGGACAACCCCGGTTTCGCTGCCCGACAGAAAGCTCAATTGGGTGATGCGTGGGCGTATGCATGGCTGGATTTTTCGCTGGTAATGGAAGTGGTTATTGATGAAATCGACAAGCGGCGTGACCCAGATGCTGAACCCAATCCATTGGTGCCTCAGCCTGAGCGGATTTTGGAGGCACTCGGCTTGTTGGGGTTGAACGGTGTCAGCGTTTCGGCTTCCAGTGAGAATGATGGCAGTCTTTTAGAAATAAATCTGAATGTACCAAAGGCACAGCGCCGCGGTTTATTTGAGATGTTAGCGACTCCAGCTAAGAATGCCGGACCGTTACCCTTTGTGGCTGCGGATGTTTCGAGCTTCGGTCGTTGGCGGCAGAGTGGAGGGCACTTGTGGAAAACCCTTATCGACACAGCTAATGAGATTACTCCGGCTGCTGCCGGGGCCATGGCCTTTTTTCAGGCTTCGGTGCAGGCTAAAAATCCTGATTTTAATCTCAAGGCACAGTTAATTGATACTATGGCTGATGATTTCATTGTGATTGAGCAACCGCCGCGAGGGCAGGATTTGCAGTCCATCATGTCGCCGCCACGTCTCTATCTAATGAAATCCGACAAACCAAAGGTAACACTAGGGGCGATGAAGGATTTGGTTTCAATGGTGGTGGATTCACCTCCTGATGAGGAGGAGATCGAAGGGCGAACGGTGTATTCCTATCAATTCGGTAATTTCAACAATGATGCTGAAATGGCCGTGCACGCGGTAGCGGTTGGTGAGTATGTACTTTTATCTCAGGATATGAAGGCAGTGAAGGATTACCTCAATGGGCCCAAGAAAGATGCCAAACCTTTGCGCAAATTGCCTGGGCTTGAACACGCAGCAGCTAAAGTGGGAGGCTTTGACGGTGGCGCTTTTGGATTTGAAAACTCCCGCGTTATGGTTGGGGCCATCTTCTCAGTACTTAAAGAAAATCCGAGCCTGCTATCCGAGGCTTTAGGTGATTTGCCTGAGGGTATTGATCCTGAGACCGGCTTGCCAGTAGGCGGAGGAAGGTTAAACGAGTGGTTTGATTTTAAGCTGTTACCCGAATTTAAAAAGATTTCAAAGTACTTACATTACACGGTCATGGGAGCTACCACTTCAGATTCTGGTATTCGCTTCCGGTTATTCATGCCTACGCCACCCAAGTTGCGATAGTCTTTTACTCTCCCAATAGGTGTACGGTCACTTTGCGGTGGTGATCGTGGTGGCGGTGTTCCCAGAGATACACGCCCTGCCAGGTGCCGAGGGCGAGTCGGCGTTGGGTGATAGGGATGGAGAGGTTCACGGCGGTGAGGGCGGTGCGCACGTGGGCGGGCATGTCGTCGGGGCCCTCATAATCATGCTCAAACATTGGGTCGCCGTCGGGGCAGACGCGCGCCATGAAACGTTCCAGATCACGCCGCACGCCGGGGTCGGCATTTTCCTGTATGACCAGTGAGGCACTGGTGTGTTGCAGATGCAAGGTGGCCAGACCGGTGGTGAACCCGGCTTGTTCGACCAGCGTTTCCAATTCACGGGTCAGATCATGAAACTGCCGGCCTCCGGTGGCAACGCGGAGGGTGTGGGTGTGCTGCGAAAGCATGGGGAAAGGTTGCGGGCGGCGAGGAAAAGTTCAAGTCACGAGGACGGTTGCAACCGTCCCTTGACTTAAGGGCGGTGATCTTGCAGGAGGTGGACTGGGGCTCCATTGGCCCACGAGAGGGTATCGTCCACAGGTTCAAATCGCCAGGCGGAGAAGAAGGCGTGGTCGGTCTCGCGCTCCATTTCACGAAGGAGGAAGCATAAAATGGGTGTGCGAGTGTTCCATTGCGGCAAACGGTTTAGTGCGGCGATGGTGTAGGTCTCACCTGCTTTGGGGAGGGCGGATGTCCACTCCCAGACAGCGCCTGAGAAGTGGTCGTTTGTGCAGCGAACCCGTTGGCCTTGGTACCACATCGGTTATTCTCCTCATTATCAACTTTGCACAGGTTGGGCGGGTTTGCTGGATTAGTTGTTCCCCGCGGTGGACAAGCTAAACGAACTGGGCTCAAACAGGAAACGGCGGCCCGAAGGCCGCCGTTTCCATAGGGTTGTGCGTTGGGTCGAAAGGTTTCTAGAGCCCCTTGTCGATCATGAGCTTGAGCAGGTCTCCCACGCGGTTGGAGTAGCCCCACTCGTTGTCGTACCAGCTTACGAGCTTGAAGAAGTTTTCGTTCAACTCCATGCCGGCTCCCTGATCGAAGATGCTCGAGTTGGCGCAGTGAATGAAGTCCGTGCTCACGACGGCGTCCTCGGTGTAGGCCAGTACGTCCTTGAGATAGGTTTCACTGGCGTTTTTCATGGCTGCGGAGATTTCAGCGTAACTGGTGCTCTTCTCGGTCTTAAAGGTGAGGTCCACCACTGAGGAGGTGGGGGTGGGCACGCGGAAGGCCATACCGGTGAGTTTGCCCTTCACCTCCGGGCATACGAGGCTCACCGCCTTGGCAGCGCCGGTGCTGGCGGGAATGATGTTGGTGGCGGCAGCGCGACCGTCACGCCACGCCTTGCGGCTCGGGCCATCTACCGTCTTCTGGGTGGCGGTGTAGGCGTGAATGGTGGTCATCAGACCCTCGGCGATACCGAAGCCTTCCTTGAGCAGCACGTGCACGACCGGAGCCAGGCAGTTGGTGGTGCAGGAAGCGTTGGATACGATGTGATGGTTCGCGCCGTCGTAGAGATGGTCGTTCACGCCCATCACCACGGTGAGATCCTCGTTCTTGGCCGGGGCGGAAATAATCACCTTCTTTGCGCCGGCTTCGATGTGGCCCTTGGCCTTTTCGCCGTCGGTGAAGAGGCCGGTGGATTCGATCACCACGTCCACGCCGAGTTCTTTCCACGGTAATTCCGCCGGGGACGGGGCTTTCACCACCTTGATCTCCGCGCCGTTCACCACGAGGGTTTCGTCGTCCTTATGGCTGACTTCGCCATCGAACGGGCCCTGAGTGGAATCGTATTTGAGCAGGTAGGCGAGGTTATCGGCGGGGACGAGATCGCCCACAGCCACTACCTCCACGTCGTTGCCGACGAGGCCTTGCTCCACCATCGCACGGAACGCCAACCGGCCGATCCGTCCGAAACCATTGATTGCTACTTTGACTGACATGATAAGAGTATCCTAAAAAGTTGGGGGCGCGCATCATAGCGATGGGCAGCGAGGCGTCAACGTCAAAGACAGGGCTTTTTGTTTAAAAACTCACGGCAAACTGCACCAAACCGGCATGGACACCAAAAGCCAACCACGTTAACCTCTAGCCGTGTCGCTGCTGAAAATCCGTCAGCTCATCAAAAGCTATAAAGCCCCTGAGGGAGTTAGGCATACCGTGCTGGAGGTGCCGGAATTTTCACTCGAAGCGGGGCAACAGCTTGCTTTACGTGGTGCCAGTGGCACAGGTAAAACCACTTTTCTAAATTGCATCGCCGGTATTCTGCGGCCTGACGCGGGTGACATTGAACTGGCTGGCCAAAACATTGCTATTGCCAGCGAAAGCCAACGCGATGAACTACGCGCCCAACACATCGGTTACATTTTCCAAACCTTCAACCTTTTGCAGGGGTACACTTGCCTGGAGAATGTGCTTTTGGGCATGAGCTTTTCCGGCCCAGCCAATACCCAGCAGGCAACCGCACTACTGAATCGTGTTGGCTTGGCTGATCGGATGGATTATCGCCCCGGGGAACTTTCAGTAGGTCAACAGCAACGGGTGGCGGTGGCACGTGCCTTGGCTAACCGGCCCAATCTGGTTTTGGCTGATGAGCCCACGGGAAATCTTGATCCTCAAAATGCCCAAGAAGCCCTGCAGTTAATTCGCGAGGTTTGTCGGGAAAATACCGCGGCCTTACTTTTAGTGAGCCATGATCAGGGTGTTCTTGATCAGTTTGAAGACTGCCATGATTTGGCGGAGATCAATAAAGCCGCAAAGGAGGTAGCCAAATGACGATCTGGATGATTATTCGGAACAGCCTTCGACATCACGCTCTCTCCACTGGAATCACGGCGGTGAGTATTGGCTTGGGTTGCGGACTTTTAATGTCGGTTTGGGTTGTAAACTTTCAAACCCAACGTGCATTTAAGAATGTAACCGGCGGGTTTGATTCCATTCTCGGCCCTCGTGGTTCTCAGTTGCAACTTGTGCTTAATAGCCTGTTCCACATGGATTCTTCCCCAGGCTTGGTGAAAGCATTTGATTACCGACTTTTTCGTGAAAAATATAAGCGCTTTTACAACCGTGCTGTGCCGATAGCTGTGGGTGATAATTTAAAAGGATATCGAATCGTAGGTACAACTCTCGAGCTATTCGAAGTTGAACATTCGCCAGGCCAAAAATACGAATTAGCCGCCGGAGAAAAGTTTATTCAGAATGCAACCCAATGGAACAAGGAAGCTGTTATTGGTCACACAGTTGCAGCCCAGCTGGGGCTTGGGATTAATGATACGTTTCAACCTTACCATGGGCTAAATTTCACCGAGGGGCAGATGCCTCACAAGGATATTTATTCGGTTACCGGGATTCTAAAGCCTTCCGGAACACCGGCTGACCGCGTGATTTGGATTCCCATTGAAGGCCTCCAGCAGATGGATGGTCATGACCCTCGCTTTGCTGGTGATGTGAGTGCGGTGCTGATTCAGATGAGCGATAATACTACCGCGCGTGCATTCGGAATGAATAGTTTGGATAGCATTTACAATAAGGGAACCGATCACCTGACATTTGTGAAATCCAATGAAGATGTTGTGGCGCGTCTTTTCGACCAGTTTGCGTGGGCAGAATCGGTTTTGCGGTGGGTAGCGTATTTGGTCGCGGTGGTGGCAGCAGCAGGGGTGTTGGCCAGTATCTACAACACCATGAATGAAAGACGTCGTGAATTTGCTATTCTTCGTGCGCTCGGTGCTAGGCGTTCAACCATATTCAGCGTGATCGTTCTGGAAAGTGCCACTATCGCGGCGTTGGGGGTTCTAATTGGATTTGCCGTTTACGCCATCATCCTATTGGCTGCCGAGGGCACTCTGCGAAATGAAATTGGAGTATCTTTGCATCCTATGGAGCCGCATAAAGTAATGCTAATCGTCCCTGTTGTAATGGTTGCCTTTGGTGCCCTAGTCGGTATTATTCCCGCAGCCAAAGCTTATGGTACGGATGTAGCAAAGAATCTTACCCCGCAAAGTTAACATGAAATTAATCCTCTTAACTCTACTCATTACACTGTCTCTGGGCTGCCAAAAAGACCATGACCATGACCATGACCATGACCATGACCATGACCATGACCATGACCACGGCGGCGGTCATGACCACTCCCATGATGCACCTAATGGCGGAGTGTTGGTGAATGTAGAAAATGAATTTTGTCATTTGGAATTCTTAGTCGATCCGCTTAATGGCAGGTTGCAAATGCACGCTATGCGATTCCATCCGAGTGAAGGGCCTTTAAAGTTTTTCATGGAACAGGTAGAGGCCACAGCCAAGATTGGTGAAGAGGAAAAAGCCTTTATATTCAGCCCTACACAATTGGATGGCGAGGCACCTGCTACTGAGGCCACTTCTCTTTACACGGCCCAAATCGATTGGTTAAAGGATACACCGGAGTTCGATGTGACTTTGAAGGAACTGCAGATTGAAGATCGTAAGCTCCAAAATATTACTTTCAAATTCTCCAAGTAGAACTAGAGTGTTGCAAATGAAATGTTTTAGGACAATTGGCCTTTTTGCACTAGTTGGTTTAATCGGTTGCGGTCAACCGGTGTCTACTCAAACGAATGTGAAGGTGAAGCGAGGTGAAGCGATAATACGCGAAAACGCCGAGCCTAAGCCATTCATTGAGGAAATTTATTCCAATACTGGGCAAGTTTCGGTTAACACTGAAACGGAAGTACAATCTGAAAAGGAGCCGTTTCAGCTGCCTGTGGACGATAGCCCGCTGGCCACCGCCCTCGCGAACACCAAGATCGTGTTCGATGCCAAGCTGCCCGGCAGCAAGCCGGTTGCCATCAACTTTATGGCCGAAGGTAATTGGCATGATGAACTTGGGCGCTCGGGTCGGTACACAGTGGAAGGTACTACAATCACCCTTACTGACCTAGATGGTGTGTCGACCAAACAACAGTTTCCCAGAGAGAACCTTGCTACGGGTGACAAAGTGACCGTGGAAATGACCAAGGGGCAACAAGCACTCTTCAAAAAGCAGGGCGTAGAAGTGGATCCAGAGAACCCAGTTTACCAAGCTGAGATCACCGAGCTAGGCATTGCCGATGCATTTACCGCTGAAGTGCCCAACCCCACCTCGCCGGCTGAACCCAACAAACTTGCCGTGCCCGTCAAGATTGGTGATTACTCACTGCTGGGTTTCGATCGGCTATCTTCCTTTGCCTACGAAGTGCCGGATGATCCAATTACCGAACCCAAGGCTAAGAAGATTTTGGAATCCAATGAGATACCTGAGAGCATCAAAAAATTTGACGGACAAAAGGTCGCTCTTAAAGGGTTTATGCTTCCGCTAAAGGTGGAAGATGGCTTGATCACCGAACTGCTGATTCTACGCGACCAATCCTTGTGTTGCTACGGCGCCGTACCGAAGATAAACGAATGGGTGAGTGTGCGAATGCCTAAAAACAAGGGAGTGAAACCGCTAATGGATGTGCCGGTCACCATTTTCGGTACATTAAAAGTCGGCGAGGTATTGGAAAACAGCTATCTCGTTGGTATCTATGAAATGGACGGCGAACGCCTCGACGGTCCGATCGATCTTTAGTCGGCCCTGCAGTCTACGGCTCAATCAGCCACAGTCTAATATCATCCACCGCGACCGGCTCTCCACCTAAGGGTGTGCCCCAAACGGCAGCTTGGCCTAGCTCTGGCTTGGCGGTATCCGTCCATTCCAGCATCCATGCCGCTGGTTCCTGTTGGGATTCGTCCCAAGCCTTTCCCTGCACGGCCCATTGTAAACCCGGCAGGGCGCGCACCTGCAATCGCAGATGGGTCCATTGGCCGAGTGCGGATTGAAACGGCACTGATTGCACTACTGCGGTGTCTCGGCTCAGCTCCAGTTTTTGCCGTTCCGGATTCACCCGCAACCGATACCCGTCCAGGCCACTGAGTCCGACAGCGAAGGTGGTCTCGTCCTGTTCTCCGGCAGCACCACGGAAACGGGCACCGACCCGGAAGCCCTCCGCCATGGCCGGGCCAAACAGTACGCCATGCTCCGATTTGGGCGTGGCGGGAAGCTCGAGATGTCGCCCGCCTTCAGCGGCCACCACGGTGGCCCTGCCATTCACAGGGGTAAAGGCCGTCGGCAAGGTTTGCCGTTGATCAAATGATTCCTGAAACAGCGTTGACGCATCCACGGCCGGCGTGGGTGGCGTTACACAGGCGGCTCCGGCCAGCAACAGCGGCAAAATGAAAACGACATTGCGAGTCACGTCAGTTGTTTTTTTCACGTGTTCGAAAGCGGCGACCACCAAGTCAGTCAGGTTCCGTGCTAAAGTGCCGTTGTTCTTCGCCCGAGCCGTAACACCCAACGGCAGGTTGGGGGTCAGAATGAAAGGGAAGGTACGTCTTTTCATTAAATGAATTACTTTCGTGGATTAAACCTGCCTCGAAGTGAACCGACAAAACAAAAAGCTACTCACTTCGCAGCGCCGTTAATAAGCGGCCGCGCAAGGCCACCACGGACGCTAGCCATGTCCAAAAGAGACCGCTCACTAGGATGCCGCAAATGATCCATTTCAGCAGACCCAGCGGTAGACCTTGTCCGGGGCCGGTCAGGGACGGCGCCACGGCCAGCAGGGCACTCGCCACGCCGCCGATCAATCCCAGCGCCAGCAGGCCGCCATGTTCGGCTAGCACGAGCCAGTGCAGCGATCCTTTCCGAAAACCCACCGCCTGCAGCAGTGCCAATTCCCCACGGCGCTCCAGCACATTACGCAGCACCACCACGCCGAGGCCAACACTGCCCAGCAGCAATGCCAATCCGCCCAGGGCTTGGAAAATATCGAGGTACGTGTTTTGCACCTGACTGAATTCCGCCAGCCGCCGCGTGGCCGGGGTCAGTTCCAGTCCGTAATCTTCCAGCGCAAAACTCAACTCTTCTTCCGTAGCCTGAGGATCCTCCGCATCAATCAGAAACGCCCGGTAGCCGCTGGCGGAGGGGAATTGTTTCACAAAGTTTTGTTCCGAGATAATCAGGTCCCCTTGGAGCATGGAGTTGGCGAGAAAACCGACAATGCGGATGGGAAACGTGCCGCCGGCTTCGTTTGGGTACTCCATCTCGTCGCCCACCTTTACGTGCAGCGCCCACATGCCGGTGTTCATATCCACCACGGCCGGCACAGCGCCGCCGTCGGTTCCGTTCAACAACTCCCAGCCGTCACCCTTGGCAAACGTAAAAGCTTCTTTGTCGATCAGCTGTTGGGGGTCAACCCCAAGCAACCGTGGCTCGCGGGTCTGATTAAGATTCAGGCAACTGGCATCGTCTCCTTCGCGCACGCGCATTTGCACGAGGCTCACGTCACCGTTCACGGCCATTTCCTCGCGGCCCTTTTCGGTGTTTAAATCATACAACACCGGCACATCACTTTGACCGAAAAACGCAAAGCCCCCCGTGCCACTCCAGCGTTCCTGTGCGCCGTCATTCGGATCCAACCGAAACGCACCCACGGCCACCAGAAGAAACACGCCGCACGCCAGCAAGCCGATGCAGGCCAGACTGCGTCCACGTCGGCGCGCGCTGCCGCGCAAACCCATCGCGCCTAATGTGGCAAAGGATGCGCCGCCGCCTGTCGCCATTTTGCCCAGCCACGCATGGCACACGCACAGACAGCTCACGAGCATCAACATGCCCGCGCCGAAAAATCCACCGGCCTTCATCTGGCCCTGTGCATCCTTCATGGCCAACCCCAGCCCAATCGCGCCTACGGCGCACACCGCGGCCGTGAGCAGTGCCTTGCGACCGGCATGGGTGGTGTCGGTAGCCGCCGGGGCACCCTGAATGAGTGTGATGGCTTGAGCCTGAGCCAGTTTGCGAACGGTCAACCAAATGGTGAACAATGCCACGGCCAGACCGCCGATCACGCCGTAGACAACCGTTTGCGGTTGGGCATGATAGATAATATTGCCGTTGCCAATCGCCCCGGCCCAATCGGAATTCAGCAGATCCACAAGCACGCGTGTGTACCCCAAGCCGGCCCATGCGCCCAGACCGGCCCCGAGCAAGGCAAGCACAAAGCCCTCGGCTAGAAGGAGATTGCGCACAGTTTTCCCGGTGAACCCAATGGCGAGTAAGGTGCCAATTTGCGGGGCGCGCTGTTCCACGCCGAAGACAAAGAGGAGCCCCATGAGAATGAGCGCAGCGAGCACGAGAAAAAAGCTCAGGCCAATGAACAGGCCGCCAAAATCATTGGCGGAATCGCCGGCGACCGCTTCGGTGCGGACATCGCGGAAGCGCAACCCGATTTGTGCCGGATCGAATTTCTCGCGCAACGCCGCCTCGATCTCAGTGCGGTCGGTCGCATTAAACCGAAACCGCATGGTGGTCGCTTCGCCGTAGCGATTGGCCCACAGCTTCTGGCCGGTTTCCAGAGCAATAAAGGCCTTGGGCGTGCCGCGGTGTTGTTTCCAGTAATCCTCATCCTGATCTCGCACTCGACCGGAATCGAAATCAATCCCGGGATTCCAATCGCGTAAATTATCGCGATCCACGATACCGGGAAAGTTGGGCATTAATTCGCGCCAGCCGGGTTGCTCGGTATCCAGTATGCCACTGACAGTGAAGGTATGCGGACGCTCCTCCAGCTGGCGGTTCAGTCCGAGTACATAATAATCTACCGTGATCTGATCGCCGGACTTCACCTGCAGATCGTTGGCCAACCATTCGGTGATGACCATGTTGTCGCCGGTGGGCGTGATGCGCCCGAGGAAATTGGAGCTGACCCCAGTGATCATCGAGTACGGCGTGGCATTGGTGCCGTGATGAAGATTATTGGCAATGTAGGTTAGTGCCGTGAGGGGTGCGTTCGCAGCCTTGAGTGTTTGGGCATCGAGAAAAATGCGGTCGGTCCGCAGATCGATAGCGTCGTCCTCCTCGTTTTCCAACAACTCCAATTCAGCATCGGCCAACCGCCAGACATTCTGGAGTTGGTCATTGGCCTGAGCCGTCAACTCTCCGGGAGTGGATTGAGCAGCCCATGCCAGCAGGCCGTTGGCGCGCTCAGGCAGTTCCGCCTCTTCCTGCAGCCAGGAGAGCGGCACAAACACGTTGAACGGCGCGGTAGCACCGGGGCGCAGGCTGAAATTGGCCAGCTCGGAATTGGGGCTGATCTCTTTGACCACCGTGAGCCGGAGTCGCACGGTGAGATCTTCCGCCACCGAGAGCGGTGCATCCCGCGGCAGCACACTGGGCTTGGCGATGCGCAGGCGAAATTCATCGCCGGCCTGCAGCCCGAGTTGCTTGGCCAGACGCGGATTGATCAGCGCTTCACCTTCTTCCAGCGCAGGAGGCCGGTTGGCTTTGAGGTAGGCGAACCGCCAAAATGAATCATCAATCCCAATCAGCTGGATGTTGTTTGCTCGGGCGGCCACTTGACCGTCCTCGTTCTCTCGATACCCGGCGGCGTTCAGCCGGAGAATGGGGGCCACGGCGGATTGATCGCCCAAGTCCATGCGTACGGCCAAGTCATCGCGAAAAAAGCGGTCGTGCAATTCCACCGCCGCCTGGACATAGCCCAGCCGTTGTTCGGCTTGATTTTGCAAGGTGCGTTTCACCGAATCGCCCACTACCAGGGAACCGGTCAACACGGCCGCCGCCACTACAGCCCCGAGCAGTGTGCCCACGTGGGCGCGGGCATGATGCTGCAAGCTGGCCAGGATGAGCCGAAGGCGCGTCATGTCAGGCGATTTGTCCCTCGGCAAGCTTCACGGTGCGGGCCATGCGGGCGGCGAGGTCGGGGGAATGGGTGACGGTGATGAGGGTGAGGTTTTCCTCGGCGTTCAGTTCCACGAGCAGTTGGCCTAGCTTGTCCGCAGTGGCCTCGTCGAGGGCTCCGGTGGGTTCATCGGCGAGCAGGAGCTGCGGTTCGTTGATCAGGGCGCGGACGACCGCGGCGCGTTGGCGTTCTCCGCCGGAAAGTTGGCCGGGCCGGTGGGCGAGGCGTTCGCCAAGGCCAACACGCTCAAGCAGGCGTCGAGCCCGGTCTTCATCGTCGGCGGTGGCGGAACGATGCGCGAGCGTGGGCACGAGCACGTTTTCCATCACGGTGCACTGCGGCAGGAGATGATGGCTTTGAAAGATGAAACCCATCTCGCGATTGCGCAGGGCGGCAAGCTCGACGTCGTCCAAACCGCCAAGTTCGCGGCCGTCAAAGGTGAGTGTGCCGCCGGTGGGTTGATCGAGCGAGCCGATCAGGTTTAACAGCGTGCTCTTGCCGCAACCGGAGGGGCCGACCACCGCGACCGATTCGCCACGGGCCACCTCCAGTGACAACCCGCGCAACACACGCAACGGTTGATCGCCTTCGGCGGAGGGAAATTCGCGGGAAACATTTTCCAGCTTTAGCAACGGGGAGGAATCGGTCATGGAGCTATTCTCTAATCCAGCGTTTGGCTTTCAATTCAAATCGGGGAAGGCTGCCGGGCTCGACAAGCTCGACGGGGACGCGGAGATTCAGTTGATGACGAATGGTGCCGGCGACCTCCGCCTGCAACGCGGCGGCATCGGCATCGGGCGCGGGCTCCAATCGAAGGCGAAGTTCGGCCATGCCGGTTTGTTCAGTGACCACCACCTGATATTCGGCAACATCGGCAAACCGTCGTAGGATATGCTCAAAGGCGCTGGGATAAATGTTCACGCCACGAACGATGATCATGTCATCCGCGCGTCCGAGAATACCGCCGCGCAGGACGAAGGCATCGCCCTGCATCTCCGGCCGCACCAGATCACCAGTGCGATAACGCAGCAACGGCATGGCCGTGCGGGTGAGCGTGGTCAAGATCAGTTCGCCTTCTTCTCCCTCGGCCACGGGGTCGTTGGTGCCCGGATGGACGACCTCGGCGAAGTAGGCGTCCTCAATGATTTGCAGATTGTTGGGTTCAGCCGTCCATTCGTGGGTCACCGGGCCGACCTCGGTCATACCGTGATGATCAAATACCCGCGCGTTGGGCCAAGCGTTCTCAATGCGTTCGCGTGTGGCGGGAATGCTACCGCCGAGTTCGCCGGCGACCACGATGGTCTTCAACTTGGCCTTGGAAAGATCCACGCCTTCCTGAGTAGCCACCTCGGCCAATCGCAGCGCGTATGTGGGAGTGCAGCACAGAACGGTGACCTCATTTTCCAGAAGAATGCGCAGACGGGTGGTGCTGGTGAGGCCGCCGCCGGGGAAACAAAGGCAACCCATTTGCGTAGCGGCCTCGTAGGCCATCCAGAACCCGATGAATGGCCCGAAGGAAAATGCAAAGAGCACGCGGTCCTCGCGCGTGATTCCGGCGGCGCGATAGACGGTCTGCCAGCTTTCAAGCATGCTTTGCCAACTCTCAGGCGTGTCCAACCAGCGGAGGGGTTTGCCGGTGGTGCCGCTGGTTTGATGGATGCGATTATACTGCGCGAGCGGGAAGGACAGATTGGTGCCGTAAGGCGGCTGCGCAGCTTGATCGGCGGCCAGTTCGTCCTTGGTGGTCATTGGACAACGCGCGGCGAATTCCTCGAGGCTGCCGATGGATGCATCCACGCCGGCCGCGGAGAGTTTGGCCTCGTAAAAGGCGTTGGCCGGCCGCACCGATTGGAGCAGTTCGCGCAATCGCCCGAGTTGAGCGGAGCGGATGGCTTCTCGGCCGGTTGACGGCGCCTCGGCCATGACGGTTAATCCTTGGAATCGCCGGAAGGAGTGGCGTCCTGCGTGACGGCCGGCGCCGCTGCCTCGACTTTTGGAGGCGGTTTGGGCGCATAATAGGTGACTAATACCCCGCCTGCGGCCGCGAGCATAATCCCTATGATGAACTGCGGCTGCACGTAACTCCACAAGTCTTGTTTGGTGGTGTTGACGATGGCGTTCACCATCGGGGCACCAGCAAAGATGATGGACATGACGATCGGCACATACACCGGCGGATTCGGAGAAGCTCCAAAGGCCAAGAGCACCCCGAGTGCTCCAATGGCGCCCAGAATACCTGCGCCCAAGCTCCATTTCCAACCAGCATCCGGATAGTTCCAGAAATCCACCGGCCCGCCCTTGAGCTTGAGGATAATGAGCGGCGCGATGACGGCCGTGAGAAAATACGCGAGGCCCACGTACAGAAAGGCCATCATGCGGCCGTGCGCTTTACTTTCCATGTTCATGGAGCCGGTGTGCATGCACACGCCGTAGGTGCCCCAACAGATGACGGTGAGTAGTGCCCAGGCAAACCATGGAATGCCGGATGCGGTGGTGGTTGCTGCCATAATTTTTTCGACTCTAGGGTTCGGGTTGCAGTGCTTCAAACGTTAATCGGTCAACTTATCCGCAGGCGCCACCTCAATCAGGTCGGCGATCTCCGGCGGAATACTGGCGGCCTTCATTTCGCCGGCTTCATTGCGGCGCACGCACACGACGGTGAGCGTCCCGCGCGCGGCTTCCGCGTCGGC
>CAJWVY010000011.1 GCA_913048135.1 uncultured Verrucomicrobiales bacterium | reverse complement strand
TTCAATTTATTCGGAAATCAGTTTGACTCAATCGACACTGGTAGCAGGCGGCTGAGAATCCAGACGCCATGGGGGTCTGTTATTAGCGATAATAACGCTACAGGGTCATTCACGGTAAGTCATACACCAGTATTTCAAAATACGCTTTCCACAACATTTGCGGGTGGGGGTTTTGATGGTAACTCAACGTTCGATATTAACTCAACCAGCGGCTCATATCCAAATAATTTGCAGCCACTTATTATTAATGGGAATAATTTTAGAGGCGTATCAGTAATTACTTTTGAAGATACTGGTAATGTTTCATATGGTCCGGGCAGAATTAATGTAAATCCTAAAGAGCCGCCTGCTGGTATTACTTTTGGGGAAGACGGGAAAAGTATAGTGTTCTCAGGGCAATTTTTATGGAATACAGTGGGACTGGATTGGCTTAATTCAGAGGGTACTATTAATCGAAGAATTGAGTTAGAAACCATTGCGGGCCAAGAAGTTCATACCCTTCCCATAGAAACTGATCCAGACAACTGATTTTAGTCAATTAAAGGAACCGGGTGGAGAGAGAACGAGGTGACCTTAGGGTTGCCTCGTTTTTTGTTTAAAAACAATCGGCTACGGTTTCCGGGTATAGATCGGGAGCAATCCAGTCCGGGGTATAGGATTGGAGATCAGCGATTGTGCGGTTGCCGGTCGCGACGGCGAGGACCTTGGCGTTGATGGCACGCGCGCATTCGATATCGCGTTCGGTGTCGCCGATGATCAGGATCTCAGCAGGGTCCAGCTCGGGCCAGCGGGTTTGGGCCCAGGTCAGGGCATTGCGGGCGATGTCGTTACGGTCGGTGTGTTCGCCACCGAAGATGCCCATTTCGAATTCTTGCCAAATGCCGTAGTGCTTCAGCTTCAATTCCGCACCGCGGGGATGGTTGCCGGTGAGTAGGCCGATGATGGTTGCCTCGGCTCTGCCTCGCAGGTGTGCGATCAATTCTCGTGTGCCGGGCAGGGGATCGTGTTCATCGGCGGGCAGAAAGTCAGTGAGGCGGCTCAGGTAAGCTTCAAAGAAGCGGTCGACGTTTTGTTGGGTGCGCTCGATTTGGTTTTGCTCGAATACTTCCTCCACCAGCCCGCGGTCGGTACGGCCAGCAAAGGACAGGGTCTCAGTGGCTTGCGGCAAGCCAAATACTTCATCAAAGGTCGCGGCAAAGGCCCGTACGCCCGCGCCATGGGTGCGGATGAGGGTGCCGTCGATATCAAATAGAACGAGCCTGAACATGGGCGGGGGAACATCCCACCGGGTTGCGGGTCGGTCAACCTCCGATGGTGAACAACCTGTGCAGGGCGCCAGCTTGACGCTCTCTTGACTGCTCGGTAGGGTCGCCGAGATGACAAGAGGCATTGTCTGTATCATTGGTATAATGGTGTTAAGCTTGGGTTGTCAGTCGGACAACTCCGGGCAGACGTCCGGAAAATCGAACGATGGCAAGCGGAAGTTTGGACTGAAGCCTTCCCAGAAGAACGAGGACTCGGAGTATGGTCTTAAATACTACGAGGGCATTGGGTGGCGTTATATCAAGCCGGGCCTTGATATTGAGGTTTTGACCTACACCAACACGCAGTTGCTTGATTACGTGCGTAAGGCGATAGCTGAAAAGCGCTTTGATGATGCGATGTTTGGCGCACGGTATTTTGTCCAGCGCACGCCGGGCGCGGATGATGTGCCGGAAATGCGCCGTGTGGTGGCTGAAGTGTACGAGAGCCGCGGGTTGGAGGAGTACGCCTTCAAGGAGTACCAGAAGCTGCTGGATGCTCATCCCGGCTATGAAAAGAGCGATGAGGTGAGCGCGCGCATGTATGAGATCGCCACGCTCTACCTGAATGGTAAACGTTTTCGCTGGAAGATACCCTATCAGGATAGCATTTACATTCCGTTGTTTCCTTCCATGAGTAAGACCTCCAAGCTCTACACGCAGATTGTGACTAATGCGCCGTTTGGCCTGCATGCTGCCGAATCACAGTACGGCATTGGGCAGGCGCATGAAAAGGCGCTGCAGGGTTTTTGGGGTTTCTTCGCCGACGCTTCGGAATACGACAAGGCAACGCGGGCCTATCAGCTTTTGGCCGACCGGTATAGCCAACGGGCGGGCGATTCCCCCCGAGAGAATCAAGAGAAGCTAAATGAGATGGTTGCCCAAGCAAGGTTCCGCACCGCCGAGTTATATGAGGCCCAAGCCAACGAAGGCATTTACGACCAAAGCATGGCGGAACGTTCCATCGAAGCCTTTGGGGATTTCGTGGAATTTTATAAGGCCGACTCCGATCGTGAAGAAAAAGTAACCGAAGCCAAGGCGCACATGAACGCTATGCGCCTGGAGCGCGCGCGCGGCTTGAAAGGGATTGCGCTGTTTTACGAAAAGAAACGCCAATGGGTGGCAGCACACACCTACTACGGCCAGATCAATCAGGCGCTCATCATTGATGTACTCAACGATCCCGATCACGAAGCCGAGGCCAAGGAGTTGCAATCCTTTGCCAATAAACGGCTTAGCGAGGAACTATTCCAGTGGCGTGTGCGCGATGCTCTGGAGCTGTACGCCGAGGCGCAAAAGGCTGAAAAGAAAAACCGGCCCTTCACCGCCCAGCGGGAATATCGCAAGGTGAAGTTGAATCTCGAAATTCTGCCTGCCGATCTCGAACGCGCGGCTACGGCGACAGAGATTGATTTGGTGCGGTTGCAGGAAATTCAATCCGCGGTCACCGCCGACTTGGAGCGGATTCAGCAACTGCTTGATGAACGCGAGTTAGCCCGCTCTAGGGAAGATTAGAAATACGGTTTTGATGAAAGCCTTCGCCCTCATTTTATTCACCTTGAGCCTCGGAATGCTGACTGGTTGCGTTGGTTATGTGGCCGGGCCCACCAATGGTCTGCCGGCCGGCGCGCAGTCCGTGCGCGTGGAATTCTTCAAGAACGAAACCTTGGAGCCACGTCTGGTGGTGGCCGTGAACCGCGCCCTCAAGCGGAATTTACAACAGGATGGCACCTACGCATTGGAGACCCAAGGCAACGCGGATCTGGTGGTCACCGGTGAATTGACGGAGTTTCTTCGGAACGGCGTGAGCTATACGCCCGGCGATTCGCTGACGGTGAAGGATTACAGCATGTCGCTTACGGCCCACATCAAGGTCACTCGCCCAGGCACGGGCGAAGTGGTGTACGAAGGCGAAATCACCGGCAACAGCACGGTGCGCGTGGGGAACGACCTCACCGCCGGCCAACGTCAGGCCGTGCCGATTATTGCCGATCATTTGGCGCGTCAGGCCACTTCCCTCATTGTGGATGGCAAATGGCCTGAAGCCGCCGCTGCTGCGCCATAAAATAGTTGCTCCCACCGTGACCTTGGCGGACACTCGCGCCCATGAAAGCTGCATCCGCCACACTCCTTTCACTTGTTTTCCTCCAAACCACCTTCGCCGGCGATTGGTCTCAATGGCGAGGCGAACAACGGGATGGATTCGCCCAAGACGAAAAGCCGCTGAATACGCTGACTGCCAAGCCTAAGCAAATGTGGCAGGTGCCCGCAGGCAAAGGGCAGGGCGGCTTGATTCTTTCCCAAGGCCGCCTTGTGATGTGCCACGAGACCGTGGTG
Organism: uncultured Verrucomicrobiales bacterium; assembly: GCA_913048135.1. Classification (GTDB taxonomy): domain Bacteria; phylum Verrucomicrobiota; class Verrucomicrobiia; order Limisphaerales; family UBA1100; genus UBA1100. The sequence goes on along the minus strand of CAJWVY010000011.1, from coordinate 33,912 downwards.
GGAGGGAAACCCATGGAGACAGCCGCCGTCATCGACACCACCACCGGCAAGACCCTTTGGCAGACGCCCTACTCCGAGTCTTGGCAATACACCAACGTCTACGGCCCGGGCCCGCGTACTGCGCCGATGATTGATGGCGATTTGTTGTTTTGCCAAAGCGCCACCGGCGTGCTCGCCTGCATTTCCTTGAAGTCCGGTAAGTTGATTTGGAGCAAGCAATACTCCAAGGATTACGGTGCCAAATGGTTCGGCGGCAATGCTCCGGGCAGCAGTGGCACCGCCGCCAGCCGGCACGGCAACAACGGCGCGCCCGTGACCGATGCCAAGCACATCTACGCCGCGGCCGGCGGACACGAAGGCGCCAGTCTCGTGTGTCTGGAGAAAGCGAATGGCAAGCTCGTTTGGAAAAGCGGCAACGACTACGCCGCGTACGCCGGCCTCATGCTCGGCAAGCTCGCCGGAGTGGAGCAGGTCGTCTACGTCACCGCCGCTAATATGAAAGGTTACCGCGCGGTTGATGGCAAGGAACTCTGGAGTGTGCCGGTGAAAACCGGCGCCGCCCGCAATATCGTGACGCCGATTCTTCAAGGCGACACGGTTACCGTGGCCAGTCACACCGTCGGCACCTTTCAAGTGCGTATACGCAACAGCGGCGACGGCCAGACAGCGGAGCCGGTTTGGAGCAATAAGGATGTGAAAACCAACATCACCACGCCCGTGCTCAAGGATGGCTACCTCTACGGCTTGGGCTCCTCGCGCGGCAAGAATTCCGATTTTGTATGTCTCAATCATAAAACCGGTGAACTGGTTTGGAGCAAAGGCGGCTATGACGATTACGCTTCAGTGATCGGGCTCGGAGACGCTCTACTCGTGCATGGTTCCCGCGGAGCGGTGACCCTGCTCAAGGCCACCCCCAAGGCCTACACTGAGCTCGGCCGCATCGACGCGGCCAGTCAACTGACCTGGAATTTCCCCGTGTATTCCAACGGCGTTTTGTATCTCAAAGATGGATTGCGTGATGGCGGCAATAAACTCACTGCATTGAAGTTGCAATAGCTTCAGTTTGCCCGCTTCATGAATTCAACCGAGCAATATCTCGAAGCCCAAGCCGCCGCCAGTGAGCAGGTGGATGTGCCGACGATGGTGAATTACATCATCCAGGATTCATTGCATCGCGGTGCCAGCGACATCCACATTGAACCTTGGGAAGACATGGTTGGCGTGCGGGTGCGCGTCAATGGTGTGCTCCAATGGCTGGTGGGTATCCCATCGGACCATCATCCTAACATCTGTGGCCGCTTCAAGGTGATGGCTAATCTGGAGAGTCATACCACCGGCTTACCGCAGGATGGTAAGGCCGCGCCAGAGGAATTTGGCGGCGTTCAATTACGTGTCTCTATTTTCCCAACGGTCTTTGGGGAGAAAATCGTCTGCCGCGTGTTTAACCCTAACTCCAAGGTCTTTGATATCTCTAAGCTCGGATTCGATGATGCGACATTGGAAAGATTTAAGGAACTAGCCGCCAAACCCACCGGGTTGATGCTACTCACCGGCCCGACTGGTTCCGGTAAAACCACGGCCATCTATGCAGCCATCGGCTATCTTCTGGAAAAGCACGGCAACGCCGTGGCAATTTCGTCTGTGGAAGATCCTGTAGAGCAAAATCTCGATTGGGTAAATCAATCCTCGCTTAACCCAGCCCGTGGGTACACTTACCCGGCTGCTCTGCGCTCGCTGATGCGGCAGGATCCCGAGATCATTATGGTGGGTGAGATTCGCGACGAGGAAACTGCCGAGATTGCCATCAACGCCGGAATGACTGGTCACCTTGTGATCAGCACTCTGCACGCGAATACCACCTCCGGCACGTTCGCGCGACTGATCAACATGGATATCGAGCCATTCCTACTAGCCTCCACCATTATTGGTGTATTGGGCGTACGCTTGCTGCGCACCAACTGCATGCATTGCGCTGGCCCCTACACACCAGAACCGGCCCCGCTCGAGCAACTCCGTCAATTCGAAGGTGATGAGTACTTACAGGCTATGCTTGATCAACAGGGCTTTTATCGTGGCGCAGGCTGTTCAGCCTGTGGCGATACCGGGTTCAGCGGACGAACCTCCATCAACGAGCTGCTTGTCTGCACCGAGCCGGTGCGCGAAGCCGTGATGCAGAAACGAGCTTCGCGTGAAATTCAGGCCCTCGCCGTGCAGGACGGCATGCGCACTTTGTGGGATAGCGGCTTGCAACTCGTGGTCGATCGCAAAACCACATTGGAGGAAACCCTCCAGAAGGTGGCGGCGGATCAGGTTTAGGGCGGTCTGTTTGTCGGTGTGGTGGGATAGCGGGCGATTGTTGCGCCAATGCGGCGTGACCGCCGAGGGGTTCTGGTGGGATTGAGGATTGATCTTCGACAGTATCCGCCGGCGTGTTCGGCGGTGCCGCCCAGCCTTCGTTGGCGGGCTTGCGCATGCCGGAGTTTCGCTGGGAGGGTTAGCGATGTTCGCCGGCCAGGACGTCGCGGGGTTTCAGATCGAGGTCGAAGGGCTCCAGTGGCATGGGGCGTTCGTGATCTAGATACTCTTCGCACACGGTAAATAATTCGGCGGCGGTCGTGACGCGGCGGATGCGGTGCAGGAAATCGCCGGTGGGCTCGATGCCGATGGCGATGTAGTTGAAATACTTTTTCATTTTCTGCACGTGGGCACGGTCCTTGAGGCTGGGTGGGCGCACGGTTTCGAACAGGTCGCGCAGATACTGCAACACATCATGGCCGACGGGCATGAACGGGGTTTCTCTGGCCAGCGACTGGCGGATTTGATGGAAGAGCCAAGGATTGCGGATGGCACCGCGACCGATCATTAGGCCGGCGGCGCGGGTATCGGTCAGGACTTCGGCGGCTTTGGCGGCGGAATAGACGTTGCCATTGGCGAGTACGGGGCAGGGTAGGGTGTCGACGGCGCGGGCGATGTAATCGTAATGCACGCCGCTGCGGTAGCCTTCGTGGACGGTGCGGCCGTGCACGGTGAGCAGATCGATTTGATGACGCTCGAAGATCGGGAGGAGTTCGGCAAACACGCCGGGATCATCGAAGCCAATGCGGGTCTTGACGGTGAACGGAATTTGCACGGCCTCGCGCAGCGCTCCGAGGATGGAATCCACCCGGTCGGGTTCGCGCAGAAGACCGCCGCCGGCGCATTTCTTGTAAACCACCGGAGCCGGGCAGCCGAGATTCAGATCGATGGCGGCGACCGGATGCTGCTGGAGTTCTTGCGCTGCGGCGACCAATGACGGAATGTGGTTGCCGATCATTTGGGCCACGGCTGGTTTGCCGGTGGGGTTGTGCGTGATGGACTTGAGGATGGGGCGCTCCAGCTTGAAGCCTTCGCGGATTCGGAAATACTCGGTGTAGTACAGGTCCGGTCCGCCGTAGCGCGCCATGAGCTTCCAGAATGGCAGATCGGTGACATCCTGCATGGGCGCCAGCGCGGTACAGGGTGTGCGGGTGAGAGTCTCCTGAAATGCTTCGGCGGGGGTCACGGTGTAATTTTCGCTTTGCTTGGGCAGCCGCTCTCGCTACCTTACGCCCCTCACGGTTGTCCCGTGGTGTAATGGTAGCACAGGGGTTTTTGGTACCTCTAGTTGGGGTTCGAGTCCCTGCGGGACAACCATTTTTCCCTTCGCCGCCGCGGCTTAATCCTCGCTGAACAGGAATTCCAAATCCGTCTTGTCGAGGCTCTTGGCAAACCCTTCCTCGCCGAGCACGTCGGAGATAGTTTGGCGTTTGTCCTGTTGGAGGTTCCAAATTTTCTCCTCAACCGTGCCGGGGGCAATAAGCTTGTAGGCGTTCACCGTTTTGGTTTGGCCAATGCGGTGGGTCCGGTCGATGGCCTGCGCTTCCACGGCGGGGTTCCACCATGGATCGTAGAGCACCACGTAACTGGCGGTGGTGAGGTTCAGGCCCGTGCCGGCCGCGCGGAGGCTGAGCAGGAACACGCCGGCTCCTTCGGATTCCTGGAAGGCATTGACGACTTCTTGCCGGTCCTTGGTTTCGCCGGTGAGCATGTGCGTGGGAATCTCTCGTGTGCCGCAATCCTTTTCCAGAATCTTGAGCATCTGCACAAATTGGCTGAACACGAGCACCTTTTCGCCCTGCGCCACCAGCGGCTCGAGCAGATCGAACAACGCCTCGGTTTTGCCGGAGGCATAATCGCTGCCCACCAGTGTGGGGTGACAGCAAATCTGGCGCAGGCGCGTCAACGCTGCGAGCACCTGCATGCGGCTCTTAGCCACGCCCTTGGTCTGGATGGTTTCCATGACCTTCTCGCGGCTGCGACGTAACTCGGCGAGGTAGAGCTTGCGTTGGTCCTTGCCCAGTTCGCAATCGTGCCGTTGCTCGATGCGGTCGGGTAGATCCTTGGCCACCTGTTTTTTCACGCGGCGCAACAGGATGGGGCGCAGGCGCGAGGACAAGCGCTTGCGCGCGATGCGGCGATTGGCCACGGCCTCTTCGCTGTCGCCGCCACCGGGATCGTACATTTCATGGAAATGTTTCTCGTCGCCGAGATAGCCCGGCTGCACGAAATCCACAATGCTCCAAAGATCGAGCAGCCGGTTCTCCAGCGGGGTGCCGGTGAGGGCTAGCCGAATCTTGCACTTTAGCTGCTTCACCGACTGCGTCACCTGCGCGCCGGGGTTCTTAATGAACTGCGCTTCGTCCAGCACGATGGCGTTGAACTTGTACGTCTGCAAATCCTCCAGATCGCGGCGGAGCAGGGAGTAGTTGGTGACCACAATATCGTGATCGGGAATCTTCTTGCGCAAGCGATGCCGCGCCGCGCCGCTTTCTAGCACCAGTACCGACATGTCGGGCGTAAACTTCGCGGCTTCCCGGCGCCAGTTGTGCATCACCGATGCCGGGCAGATCACCAACGACGGATTGGATTTGCCGCGTTTCTTCTGCTTCTTGAGCCAGGAAAGATAGGTGAGTGTCTGGAGCGTTTTGCCCAGACCCATATCGTCGGCCAGAATCCCACCCAGCCCCATGCTCTTGAGGTGGCACAGGAAATCAAAGCCCTGCTGCTGGTATGGACGCAACTCGGCTTGAATGTTGTTCGGAATGCTTGTGGCTGGAATGCCCTCAAAGGTATCAATACGCGACCGCAGTTTCTGCGCCTGCTTGGAGTCGCCGAACATCGCCAGCGAATCCTCGCCCAAGTGCGCGGCCTGTTCCATGGCGATCTTTTGCGTGCCCGGATCGAGGCCGTCTAGGCCGAGGTCGGCCATGGCTTCCTGCGCCTGTTGCGTGGCGTTTTCGTCCAGTTGCACCCAGCCTTTGTTGGGCAGTTTGACAAACCGGCCGGTCGCCTGCGCGAGGCTTGCCAAATCCTTCTTGGTCAGCTTCAGCCCTTCCTCTTCCCACTCGGCCGAAACGGACAACCAATCAATGCCGCTGCCTTTCACCACCAACTTCGGCTTAAGGCGCTTGGGCTTGAGGAACAGGCGCTGGAAGGAATCGTTGCCCAGAAATTCTGCATCTTCCGGGCGATCATCCCAGACGCTGGCGAGCACTTGCAGAAAGTTTTCGTTCGCATCCCCAATCCACAAACCGGGCTCCGGCGTGAACCAATCCAACTGGCGCAGCCAATTCACTGCGGGATCCAGGCGATCATCCTCCAGCACTTGCGGTCGCTTGGCTTTGCGGCGGCCAGTGGTGATGATCTTCCATTCGTGTCCGGTCCATTCCCATTGGCTGGCGTCCTTGGCCTTGGCCTGCAAACGCAGTTCCAGCCGGTCTCCGTGCAGCTCAAACACAAACCGCGGCTGCGCCTCCAACGAATCGCACAACTTGCTCCAGTCCACCCCTTCGCTGTGATGAGACCGCCGCAGCTCGGTGATAAAGCGTGTGCTCAGCTTGGTGATGGGCGCACGCGGATTGGCAACCCACTTGGTGAGCAGCTTGGCCGGCGGGCTGTTACGCAGGAAATAAAATGTGCTATTCCAAAGTACCAAAGTCGGCCGGCCGGCAAAGAACACCGCCTCCTGCATGGGCGCCTCTGTGCCGTCGGGGAGGAGGAGCTGATGTGTGAAGGCCAGCTCGGCTGTGCCATTGCGCAGGCTGGGTGATAGCTCCGTGAGCTGCCCGAGAAAACGGTGTTGCGGCGCATCCAGCTCCGGTAGCAAGCGGGATTCCTCACCCCAATGAGCGAGCCATTGGAGGAGTTGCGGGCCGGACAAAAACAGATCGCCCGTGCCGGCTTCCTCTCCGAATTGAGCGGTGGCCCACTCGATGAATTCCCAGTCCGCGGCGTTAAACTGTTCCTTTTCCGAGGACCCTTTGGCGATCACTTTGGCCAATTGCGCGAGTGACTTCCTATGATTGCCGCTGGCGGTCTGGACATAAAATTCAATCTTCAGCAGGTGCAGACTGGAATCCGTATCCTCCGATTCGGCCGTGGCCACTGCGGCCACCGTAGCCAGCTCGGGCGCGGCTTTCTGGGCCTTGGCTGGCTGCTTGGTCTTCGCGGCGGTTGCCGGATCGGCCAGCCATTTGGCCAACTGCTTGGCCGGTGGGCAGTTGCGCAGGAAATAAAAAGTGTTGTTCCAAAGTACCAGCGTTGGGCGGCCAGTGAAAAACACGGCGTCCTGCACCGGCACCTTGTGGCCCTCGGGTAGAGTCAGCTGGCGTTGGTCGCGGCCTTTGGCTTCAGTGAGTTCCGCCAGTTGGCCGAGGAATTGGTGATGCGCTTTGTTTACCGCCGGTTGCAGGCGGGATTCATCGCCCCAATGGGCGAGCCATTGCAGGAGTTGTTGGCCGGAGAGGAAGAGATCGCCCTTGCCGGCATCGGCAGCGAAATTCTCAGTCACCCATTCAATGAATTCCCAGTCGTTTGGCGGGAATAATTCTTTCTCATGAGCGGCGCGCACGGTGAGGTCCACGAGGTTCGATAGTGATTTCTTGCGATCACCGGTGCGCGGGCGGCGGATGATGAATTCAATTTTCAGCCGATGCAGGTTGCAGCCGGCACGCTCAGGCACCGGCGTGGCCACGGCGCGAATGGACGCGCGCGGGGCATCGAGGTGATTCGGCGCGGGCGGGAACATCCAGTTCTCCAGTTCAGTGAACACCGCCCTTTCTCTTTCGGCCTTTTCAATTTCATTGAACCGCTTGAGGTTCGCGTGCTCGGACAATTCCGAGGGCATTTGCCGGCCGGTTCGCAGGAACACAATCGACAAGGCTTCGAGCCGTTTCTTGCCCTTGACCGCCACCACATCCTTCCACCAATCGTCGCCGGGGAAATCCTTGCGGCTGAGCTTGAGTTTGTTGAAGTAATCCTCGAGCAGAATCCAAGCGCGCTGGGAATCCTTGCAGGTGGCGAAGAGATCGAGCAATTCCCCGCGATCGTTTTTGTCCTCGCGGGTATCGGAAAGTTCGCGGCGCAATTCAGCCAGCATACCGTACGCATCATCCAGCGCCGAAGCGTGGGCGTCGTATTTCATAGCGGCCCCACTCTTAGGAGCTGGCTTACGTGTACCTTTTTTACCGCGTGGCATCTTAAATTCTCAAAAAATAGGAAAGACTATCCATTGCAAACAGGGCTTTACCCGTCAATACGAAAACGTTTTTTTTAGGGACACTTGTAAAAAAGGGCGTTTTTCGGGCCAACTTTGTGCGGGTTTTACTGAACTTTTGTTCACAAATATTATTGAGAACGTGAACAATACTACGTTGTGTCCAAAGTTCTAGCGCGTAATCTGACCGGCGGTGAGAATGCCAAGGATACTCGCCATCCACACATTGCTGGCTATTGGTGTCTGCATTCCCCTTGCGGGATGTAAAAGCATCAAGAGCATTGGACAGCCGTCGGAAGAAAACTCGACAACTACGGGCAGTGACACAAACGTCACTACCCCGCCGGCCCAAGGCAGCCAAGCCAAGCCGGGCACTACGCCCGTGTCCTACGCACAACAAGGCAAAGTGATGTTGGTGGATCAGTCGCTGGGATTTTGCGTGGTGGACTTTATGTTCGTTGCCAAGATGCCGCCAGCCGAACAACGCTATTTTGTCTACCGGGGAAATCAGCAGGTGGGAGAGATTGTGACCACCAGTCAAACTGATGAAACGTTCCTGGTGGCTGATATCAACAAGGGGGACATCCGTGAGGGCGACTCTGTTCGCCCCGAATAGTACGGATGGGTGGAGAAGGGCCCCGGGGGAAACCTCGGGGCTCTTTTTATTTTACTGCTCGGCCGGCTCCGGCGCGGGTGATTGCGGCTTCTTCTTGTAGGGCGAGTGGAGGTTAAAATAAATGCCGCACATCGGCAACGGGCCGCCATCCACCTGGCTTAGAATAATGGTTACCTGATTATCCAGTGCAATCCCGTGCCGCATGCCCTCGCCGCGCGTTTCGTAGGCGCGGATCGCCTTGACCAACAAACTCTCCAGCGCCACCTGGCAATCATCAGGCGTTTTATCCAGACACACGATATGCTTGTCGTACGACTTCACCGCCGCCGCGATCTCCTCAGCAAACATATCTGGAGTCAGGTCCATAGAGGGGCGGAACGTATCATGTGCTTAATTTGAAATCACTCCCAAAATGAGATGTATTTTCAACTATACTGAGACTCATGAGTTTAATCCTTACTGGCCGCTGCGCGTGGGCCGAAGAGGGTGGTGCCGAGGCGGATTAAGGTGGCGCCTTCCTCAATGGCGATTTCGTAATCGCCGCTCATGCCCATGGATAGCTCGGGCAGTGGCGCGCCCAGTTGATCTTCACAGGCATTTTTGAGTTTGCGCAGTTTTTGAAAATAAGGTCGGGCACTTTCGGGGTGGCGGGAGAAGGGCGCCATGGTCATCAGGCCGTGGAGTTCGAGTTGGGGTAAATCGAAAAAGGCATCCATGGCGGCAACTGCGGCTTCCGGGGTGAAGCCGTGTTTGCTTGCTTCGCCAGAGACATTCACCTCCAGAAGTACGGGCATGACTTTGGCAGCCTGTTCGCAGCGTTTGTTGAGTTCGGTGGCCAGATGCAGGCTGTCCACAGCATGCAGGAAATCAAACAGGGCGACGGCGTCCCGGCATTTGTTGGTTTGGAGGTTGCCGATGAAATGCCAGCGCAGATGACCTGGGCAATCGGAAATCTTGGCCTTGGCTTCCTGCACGCGATTTTCGCCGAAGAGCGTGAGGCCGGCTTCGGCGGCTTCGCGGATGATCGGAGCCGGAAATTTTTTGCCCACCGCGACCAGTTGTACGTCTTCAGGCGCGCGGCCGGCGCGGGCGCAGGCGGCGTCAATGCGTTCCTGCACGGCGGCTAGGTTGTCGGCGATGTTCGGCACGCCGGGATGTTAGTGTGAATGGCGGGTAGTGAGTAGGATTTTCGTGACGACTCCCTCTGCGCCATTCATTACTCGTGCATGAACCATTGGCTGGTGAAACAGGAGCCGGAAAAATATCCGTGGTCACAGTTTGTTAAGGATCAGGGCACATACTGGGATGGCGTACGGAATTATCAGGCGCGTAATAATTTGCGTGCCATGAAAAAAGGTGACCATGTTTTTTTCTACCACAGCGTTAGCGAAAAGGCCATCGTGGGAGTGGCCAAAGTAACACGTGAGGCATATCCTGATCCTACGGCCAAGGAAGGTGACTGGAGTGTGGTTGATCTAAAGCCTGTCAAAGCTATGGTCGAACCTGTGACTTTGGAGCAGATCAAGGCTGAAGCGAAATTGTCTGAGATTGCGCTGATTAAACAAAGCCGACTTTCTGTGATGCCGTTGCGTTCGCCTGAATTCCGGCGAATACTACAGCTAGGTCAAACGAAGATTTGAGTTTAACTTATTTTTCATTATAATTCCCATTCATGTTGGCTGAAACTAAAAAAGCTGCCATCCCAAAAAACTGGGCTGAGCTCTGCGATCCAATACAGCCGTTTTTGGATGAGGTATCTGATCGTCTCCAGGATGAGGTAAAGAACTTCGATCCCCAGATAGCCACTTTTGTGCAGTACGCGTTGGTAAGTCGGGGCAAACAGCTCCGTCCGGCACTTGTGGCTTTGGCTGCGCGAGCGGCTGGTGGGATCAAGCCGCAGCATGTTGATATCGCGGTAATCATTGAAATGGTGCACCTCGCCACTTTAGTCCACGACGACGTGGTTGATGGTGCTGAGGTACGCCGAAACCGTCCTACATTGGCCGCTAACTGGGGCAACAAGGTTTCGGTGCTGGCTGGGGACTGCCTTTTTGCCGAGGCGTTGAGACTAGCGGCTACGTTGCCTTCTACTGAGGTATGCCGTTTGGTAAGTCAATCGGCCAAGATTGTTTGCACCGGTGAAATTCGCCAAACCTTGCAGCGAGGTAACTTCGAACTGGGCCGTGAGGAATATCTGGAACTGGTGCGAATGAAAACTGCCGAGCTTTTTTCGTTGGCCTGCGAATTGGGCGCGCGGTTTGCCGCGCCAAACGAGCCGCAAGTGCACGCGGCCCTGCGGAATTATGGCGAGCAACTCGGTACGGCTTATCAAATTTACGATGATTGCTTGGATGTGTTTGGCGAAGAGGTCCGCGCGGGCAAATCGCTGCGCACCGATCTTATTACCGGAAAGGCAACGTTGCCGGTGTTGATCGCCCTGGAGCGCGCGGATGAAATCGAGCACAAGGCGTGGCTCTCGATGCTCAAGGACGGAGGCGAACAGGTGAACACCATTCGCGATGGTCTATTGGCCCGCCAAATCCCAATGGCCTGTCGCGAGGTGGTGGAAGGCTACATTCAACGAGCCAACGACAGCGTTGTTGATTTGCCGGCGGCTTCGGCATTGCACGGGCTTTCGGCTTGCTTGACAGAACAGCTGGATTTGCTCAGCGAATAAGGTGCCTACAGGCGCGGTCGCTGGAACACATATTTTTCCCCGCGCATTGATTCAACCGTGAGCAGCAGGCGGTCTGGAAACATTTGCAGCGACACCGGGCTGTCCGCCGTTCCCCACTTCCAATGTGTCTTAAAGCTGCCGCCGGGCTTTTTCTCCCATGCGCCCTGAGCAAGAAGTTGGATTGGGCGACCGCTGGCGGATTCGGGAATGACCGGCAGGAAGTCGCGGGGCGACACATTCTCGCGCTGTGCGGTAGCTGTTTGTCCGAGGGCGCGTTCGGGAAATGTGCGGCCTTCCAGATAACAGGTGCCATCGGAAAAACTTAGGGCCAAGTCGGCCGCCAGCTCCTGAAAATAATGCTCGAGCGCCGTGCGTTCTGCGGCGTTCATTTTGGGATAACGAGATTTAAACTGCGCCAATGTCTGGGAAGCATCCAGCCGCCAACTGCCCAGCAACGGCGCCCGGCCTTGGAGAGCCAAGGTGTGTGGGGCGTACTGCGCGGATTGACCGGTTTGCAGGTAGGTTCTGAGATCCAGTAAATCCACCTGCGCGATTTGCGCGCTCAAATCCGGATCGGTCCAGGCCGCCTTAAGCTGAGGATTGACCAGCAGTTGATGGAGATTGGTGCGGTGGTGAAGCCCCATGAAAAATGTGTTAGTCGTCCACACATGAGCCAGTTGGGCGACGCGCGGATGGTGAGCGCTATCCACCAAACCGGGATAACCCAACAGGCGCGATCGGAATTGGCGAATGTGCATCAGGTTGTTTGTGCTGCAGTTTTGATAAACCAAACCGGCAACCTCGGCGGCGGTGTAAAAATCGGCCGGAACTGGGTCCAGCCAACGGGCCACAGGCGTAAGCCCCAGTGCAGCGCCGTCGCGATACAGCCGCGCGGCCCAGCGCTGGCTGAAAGGATCCTGCTGCGGTTGCGCCGCGGGAATTTGGTTGGCCAAAAAGCCCAACGGCAAAGTCAGGGTCAAGATCATCCAGCTGGCACAGATACTTAGGCCCCCGCCCAGCACTAGGCCGAGGCGATGGTTCAACCGCTGCCAGGCTTCCTGCCGATCCGCAGGCCAATGAGCATGCAGTTTCGTTGCCAACGGTTCGTGCAACAATTGACCGACCAAGCCCAAGAAAAGGAACGCTAGCGCGAAGGCCCAGGCAAAGTCGGCCCCCATTAGCCGGCTGAGTGGATGGTCGGGCAGGAGAAAATCCGGCATGGCATGGCGCAACCACGGTGCGGCACCGGCGGACAGCAAGCCGGCCGAGCAAAGGAGCGCCAGCCGCAAGCCACCGGCCCGATGCCCCAGTGCGAGGCCTCCAGCAAGCAGGGCTGTTGCCAGCAGCAGCACCGAGTCGCCGGGAAACCAAGCCAACACCATCATGAGCCGAAGTTAGTTGATACTGCGATTCTTGCACTGAAAAGTGATTAACATTGATGATTGTCTCCTGTCGTTTCTTGCGGTAGTCGTTTCGAATTGCTGGGGAGGTTTGGGCGTCTTATGGAAGACTCCTTGAAAACGGAGCTACTCCCACCGCAGTTATGTCCAAGGAAAACGTTTCTTCCCAAGAGGATTCCCAGCCGGATCGGCGGGATTTTATCAAAGGCGCCTCCTGCGCCATCGGAGCAGCCATCGGCGCGGTGCCGATGGCCGCCGGTGTGCGCGTGGTGCTTGATCCCCTGACCCGTCAATCGGAAACGGAAGGGGCCGCGGAGTTTATTCGGCTGACGGATGTGTCCGATTTGTCGGAGGGCGAGCCAATGAAGTTCGCCATTGTTGAGGATAAGAAAGACAAATGGAGCCGCTACAAGGATGTGCCGGTTGGGGCGGTGTATTTGCTTAAGACCGCTACCCAGGAGGAGTCGGAGACGTCGATATCTGTGATCGCCTATAACACGGTGTGCCCGCATCTGGGTTGTTTCGTTGATTACCGTGAGAAAGAGCAGGATTTTTTCTGTCCCTGCCATGATAGTAATTTTGATTTAAATGGCAAACTGGTTAAAGGCGTGAGCCCACGTGCTATGGATACATTGGAGGTGGATGAGGAGAAGCTCAAGGCTGGTGAGGTCTGGGTGAAATTTCAACGCTTCAAGGGAAACACTAAAGAGAAGATCGCTCTTTAACTCATACGGCCATACGCATGGAACAGATTAAAAAACTTTACGACTGGCTGGATAACCGCACGGGTATTCGTGATCACATTCGCGAGACATTGTTCGAAAATGTGCCAGGAGGTTCTAGGTGGCGCTATGTTTGGGGTAGTACACTAACCTTCGCCCTGATGATTCAGTTCATCACCGGCATTTTCCTGTGGATGGGCTACAGCCCCAGCGGGCAAACCGCGTGGGAGAGTGTATACTATATCAATAACCACATGACCGGCGGGCATTTTCTACGGGGATTGCATCATTGGACCGCTCAGGTGATGACCGTACTGCTTGTGCTGCACCTTATGCAGGTGGTGATTGATGGCGCCTACCGGGCGCCGCGCGAGGTAAACTTTTGGTTCGGCGTTATCCTGCTGAAACTCACGTTGGCGCTGTCGCTGACCGGTTATCTTTTGCCGTGGGATCAGAAAGGCTACTGGGCGACTAAGGTTGCTACTGATATCTTAGGTGGCACTCCTCTTGTCGGTGAATACTTAAAAACCCTCGTACTCGGTGGTTCCGATTATGGTCATCACACACTTACGAGATTCTTCGCATTGCACGCCGGTATCTTGCCGATCAGCGTGATCGCACTGACAGCTGGTCATATATATCTTTTCCGAAGGCACGGTATTCATCCCAAGAAACCACTCAAGGGCCCGGACGAATTCTTCTGGCCCGAACAGGTGCTCAAGGACGCTGTCGCCTGCTTGGCAGTGTTGGTTACTGTATTGGTGCTTCACTTTTCATTCAATGGTGCGCATCTCGATGCGCCGGCGGATCCTTCTACCAATTATCCCGCCCGGCCGGACTGGTACTTCCTGTTCCTGTTTCAATTCCTAAAGTATTTCCCCGGCCACTGGGAAATACTTGGAGCGATTGTTTTACCGGGTATCGCTATGACTTTGGTGTTCCTCATGCCCATCATTGGTAAGAGCGAAAAGGGGCATAAGTTTAACGTAGGATTGCTCTTTGGTATTCTTGTGTTTGCTGCCGTTTTGACTTACGCGGCAGTGAATGCAGATAAGAACAACGAATCGCTCCAAGCCTCAAAAGCACAGGCTGAGCGCGAGGCGGCACTGGTTAAGAAAATGGCCGCTAACGGAATTCCGCCCGAAGGAGCACTGGCTCTTCTCCAAGGGCCTAAGCTCTTCGCCGCGCATTGCGCTAGCTGCCATACCTACGGCGGGGAAGACGGTCTAGGTGGAAAGGTGGATAAACCCAGTGCGCCCGATCTTAAGGGGTTTGCAAGCCGTGAGTATCTAACGGAATTACTTCATCCTGAGCGTTATGGTTCTGAGAAATTTTTTGGCAATACCGCGCATATCAAGAAGAGTAAGATGCTGGGATTCCTTGAGGATGAATTCGAGTTTATTGAAGAGAGTGAAATGGATCAACTAGTCAAAGCCATCTCCGCGGAAGCTAAACTGCCCTCTCAAGTGAATCTGGATAAATCAGACAAGTCGGACATTGAGGCTGGTCATGAGCTATTTGAAGAGATCGGTTGCGTGGACTGTCACGCGTTAGGAGGATGGAATGCAGACGATTACTCTGCACCAGATCTTACTGGCTACGGTTCCCGCGAATGGATGATGGGCATCGTGCATAATCCGGAACACGAACGGTTTTACGGAAGCAAGAACGATCGCATGCCGGCCTTCGGGCGCGATGAGAAGCTGACTCGCAAACAAATGGAGCGGATCGTCGATTGGCTCCGGGGCGAATAGAGCCGCGCACAATTCAAGATCTCCCCGATTGGCTTGAGGCTGGTCGGGGAGTTTTTTTGGCGCCTGCGAAGGGGGCAATTGGCGATAAAATCGGCTAATTCCGGACTTGCCCACAGGCGAAAGGCTAAAAACGCCTGTTTATGCAGCTATTCACCTAAATCACTCCGGCAAAGTGGTATTTGGTGTGAATACTAGGGTGTGAATTATTATTTTGTGACGAATCGGTGTCAAATACAGGGGTATTATGACAATAGTACGTTTTTGGGGCTGCGTTTATTCACATTTTAACATGAAAGGTGTTGACTCTTTTTTCAGATACCCCAATATATCGCGCAGTTGATCGAGAGGTCACACCACAGGTTGTGGATACCCTGGTAAATAAGCTCCACAACAGGTTGTGCGGCTTCTGTGAATAACGACCTGTTTTTACGGAAAAATGAGGCTGTTTTGGACCCAACTCGAATGTGAACCGTCTCGCGGGCGGGTAACGTACGAGTTGGGCTGTCAACGAGCCCCGCACGGGCGTGCGGGCTGCTGCCGGGCCACGGCAGCGGGAACGGTTTAACCCAACCTGAACCTACTACGGGCAACCTTGCACCGGCTTGTGTTGTCTACTGATGAATCGCGGCGTGGCGTGTCGCACGGAAAGAAGACGGAGAAAGATATCCATGATTAATGAGCAGCTCGATGGCCAATTGCGGATGGCCACCTTGGACCCCCTCGAAGGCAAACAGTTCCAAGTTCGGAAACGAAACGGGAACATCATCGACTTTGATGAAACGCGAATTTATCTCGCCATCGAGGCGGCCTTGAAGGCCGACGCGGAACTCGACCAGGACACGCCGGCCAACGAAACCATGCAGGCCGACGCCCAACGCCTCACGCAGGCGGTGGTGGAAAAAAGTCTCAGTCGCGCCACTGACGAAGCGCCCATCGAGATCGAACGCATTCAGGACACGGTGGAGGACAAGCTCATGGAGATGGGCTTCCGCGGTGCAGCACGGCGTTACATTGTCTACCGCGAAGAACGTCGCAAGGCGCGCGCCATTCGCGGGGATCGCACGGTGGACGGCCAGCCGCAGGAGCAGATGTTCATCACCCTGCCGGACGGCGGACAGGAGGTGCTCGATCCCGGTCGGCTCAAGCGTGATATCTATGGCGCCTGCCGCGGCGTGGAGGACAAGTGCCAGGCCAATGATCTCTTCGATGAGACCATGCGCAACCTCTACGACGGTGTGACTACCACCGAGGTAGACAAGGCGATGATCATGTCTGCTAAAGCTCGGATTGAGAATGAGCCGGCCTACACCTATGTGGCCGCGCGGCTTTTACTGAATCAGATTTATGAGGAAGTGCTGCCGAAGTTCGGTGCACCGGCCGAGTTGCCCAAGGTGCACCGCGAACATTTCCGCGAGTACCTGCAGCAGGGTGTGGCCGCCGAGCGTCTGTCGCCGGATCTGTTGAAGTTCGACCTCGATCAACTGGCCGACGCCCTCGATCTGGAGCGGGATCAGCAGTTTGCCTACATGGGAATCCAGACGATTTACGATCGCTACCTCATTCACATCGGCGGCACCCGCATTGAGACACCGCAGTATTTCTACATGCGCGTGTCCATGGGCTTGGCGGCTAATGAAGCCAACAAGGAGGAGCGTGCGATTGAGTTTTACAATGCGCTCAGCTCTTTTCGGTTTATGTCCTCTACGCCCACGCTCTTCAACGCAGGCACGCTGCATCCGCAGCTTTCCTCCTGCTACCTGAGCACGGTGGATGACGATCTCGAGAGTATCTTCAAGCTGGTGGCCGATGACGCGCGCTTGTCCAAATGGGCCGGCGGTTTGGGCAATGACTGGACCAATGTTCGCGCCACTGGATCGCATATCAAGGGCACCAACGGCGAAAGCCAGGGCGTCATTCCGTTCCTAAAGGTGGCCAATGATACTGCGGTGGCCGTGAATCAGGGCGGCAAACGCAAAGGCGCCATGTGCGCGTATCTCGAAACGTGGCACCTCGATATCGAGGACTTCATGGAGCTGCGCAAGAACACCGGTGACGAACGCCGCCGCACGCACGACATGAATACCGCCAATTGGATACCGGACCTATTCATGAAGCGTGTGAAGGAGAAGGGTAAGTGGACCCTCTTCAGTCCGAGCGATGTGGAGGATCTGCACGATCTCTACGGCGCGGCGTTCGAGAAACGCTACGAGGAATACGAGACCATGGCCGAAGCGGGCGAGATTAAGCTCTTCAAGACTGTGGAAGCCGAGGATCTCTGGCGCAAGATACTGATGAGCCTCTTCGAGACGGGCCATCCGTGGATCACTTTCAAGGATCCTTCCAATGTCCGCTCGCCGCAGGATCACACGGGCGTGGTGCACAGCTCCAATCTCTGCACCGAGATTCTCCTCAACACCAGCGCCGAGGAAACCGCCGTGTGCAACCTCGGCTCCGTGAACCTCACCGCCCACCTTAAGGATGGCGCGCTCAATCAGGAACTCATCGCCCAGACCGTCCGTACCGCTGTCCGGATGTTGGACAATGTGATCGACATCAACTACTACCCTACACCTGAGGCACGCAACGCGAACATGCAGCATCGCCCGGTGGGCATGGGCGTGATGGCCTTTCAGGATGCGCTTTATCAACTGCGCATTTCCTACGCCAGCCAGGAAGCCGTGGAGTTTGCCGATCACAGCATGGAGATGATCTCCTACTACGCCATCCTCGCCTCCAGCGAATTGGCGGCCGAGCGCGGCGCCTACCAGACCTACGAGGGATCCAAATGGGATCGCGGCCTGCTGCCGATTGATACCATCGACCTGCTGGAACAGGAGCGTGGCGGGCATCTCACGCTGGATCGCAGCTCGCAGATGGACTGGGCGCCTGTGCGCGAATCCATCGCCAAACACGGCGTGCGCAATAGCAACACCATGGCCATTGCGCCCACCGCAACCATCGCCAACATCATCGGCGTGAGCCAATCCATCGAGCCGACCTACAAGAACCTCTACGCCAAGGCGAATCTTTCCGGAGATTTCATCGTGGTCAACGAGTACCTCGTGACCCAGCTCAAGGAACGCGGCTTGTGGGATGACGAGATGGTGCAGGACCTCAAGTACCACGACGGTTCGGTACTTGAGATCGACCGGGTGCCCGATGATCTGAAGGATGTATTCCGAACCTCATTCGAGATTGATTCCAAATGGCTGATCGCCTGCGCGGCCCGTCGCCAAAAGTGGATCGATATGGGCCAATCCCTGAACCTATACTTTGACATCAATCAGGTGCCCGAAGGCCAGAAGACCGGTCGAGTCCTGAGTGACATGTACTTCTTCGCCTGGGAAGCGGGGCTGAAAACCACCTACTACCTGCGCACGTTGGCTGCCACGCAGATCGAGAAATCGACCGTGAACATCAACAGCTACGGCGTGCAGCCTAAGTGGATGAAGAGCAAATCTGCCTCCAGCGAAGTGGCCCCTGTGGCCGAGGCGCCGAAGGCCTGCAGTATCCTCGACCCGGAGTGCGAAGCCTGCCAGTAATTTAACCAACCATTAACCCAACCAAGGAGGAAAACCTATGTCTTGTTGCAATGTTAGCGACCAGCGCCCGGAGGCCCATGACCTCACCAAGCGCATCAACGTGGAAGACAAACGGCTCATTAACTGTAAAGCCGTGGATGTCAACCAGCTCATGCCCATCAAGTATGACTGGGCTTGGGAACATTATCTCAACGGCTGCAAAAACCATTGGATGCCCGACGAGGTGCCGATGCAGAAGGATATTGAGCTATGGAAATCCAACAAGCTTACCGCCGACGAGCGTCGCGTGATCATGCGCAACCTCGGCTTCTTCAGCACCGCTGAGAGCCTCGTGGGCAACAATATCGTGCTCGCCATCTTCAAACACGTGACCAACCCCGAGTGCCGCCAGTACCTGCTGCGCCAGGCCTTTGAGGAAGCCATTCACACGCACACCTTCCATTACATCTGCGAATCACTCAGCCTTGATGAACGTGAGATATTCAACATGTATCACGAGGTGAATTCCATCAGCGATAAGGATAACTTCGAAATGAAGCTCACTAGCGACATCATGCAGGAAGGCTTCAACACCGACACCACTGAGGGGGTTCAGACCTTCCTCAAGAACCTCATCGGGTTCTACGTGATCATGGAAGGCATTTTCTTCTACTCAGGCTTCGTGATGATCCTGTCCTTCCATCGCGGTAACCGCATGACCGGGATTGGCGAACAGTTCCAGTACATCATGCGCGATGAATCCATCCACATGAACTTCGGCCTCGACCTCATCAACGGCATCAAGGCCGAGAATCCCGAGGCTTGGACGCCTGAGTTCCAGAAGGAAATCGACGGGCTCATCGAGGAAGCCGTGGAGCTGGAGATTGCCTACGCGCAGGACTGCCTGCCGCGTGGCATCCTCGGCCTCAACGCTGGTCTCTTCCGCGAATACGTGCAACACATCGCCGACCGCCGCCTCGAGCGCATCGGCTTGGGCACCAAGTACGGCTCGGACAATCCCTTCCCGTGGATGAGCGAGACCATCGATCTGGCCAAGGAGAAAAACTTCTTCGAGACGCGCGTCACCGAATACCAGACCGCATCCGCTTTAAGTTGGTAGGTGGAGAACACTGCGCTGGCGGCATTGCGGTGCCGCCAGCGCCCCTTCAACTCAAACGGTCCCCGTCAATAAGTCGGGGGCCGTTTTTTTTTGCACCCAAGCCCGCGTCCCGTATCCTGCGCGCACCCATGGGCATACATTCGGATCAATGGATTCGCCAAATGGCGAAGGAGCACGGCATGATTGAGCCGTTTGCCGACGGCCAAGTGCGCGCCGCTGAGGACGGCAGCCGCGTGATCAGCTACGGCGTCTCCAGCTACGGCTATGACCTGCGCGTGTCGGACGAGTTCAAGGTGTTTACCAACGTCTTCAACTCCATCGTCGATCCCAAGGGCTTTGCCGAGGATTCGTTTGTTAACGTCACCGCCGATGAATGCATCGTGCCGCCCAACTCTTTTGCGCTCGCGCGCAGCGTGGAATACTTCCGCATCCCGCGCAATGTCCTCACTGTGTGCCTTGGCAAAAGCACCTATGCCCGCTGCGGCATCATCGTCAACGTCACCCCTTTCGAGCCCGAATGGGAAGGACACGTGACCTTGGAAATTTCCAACACGACCCCGTTGCCCGCCAAAATCTATGCCAACGAAGGCCTTGCGCAGGTCCTCTTTTTTGAGGCCGAAGAAATTTGCGAGACCAGCTACGCCGACCGCGGCGGCAAATACCAAGGCCAAACCGGCATCACCATCCCGCGGATGTAATCATGCTGACCCACGAACTCATCCCGGCGGCCGACAAGGACTCCAAATGGCTGATGGTAGTGCTGCACGGCCTCGGCGACAGCATGGAAGGCTACCGCTGGCTGCCCACCGGCTTGAATGTACCATGGCTGAATTACCTGTTGGTCAATGCTCCCGATGATTATCACGGTGGCTTTTCATGGTACGACATCTTTGAGAACCCGGCTCCCGGCGTGGAACGCAGCCGGGCGGCCTTGATGGAACTGCTCGATGCTCAGCAGAAAGCGGGCTTTCCGGCGGGACAGATTTTTCAATTCGGCTTCAGCCAAGGCTGCCTGATGACCATGGAGATGGCGATGCGTTACCCGCAAAAGCTTGCCGGCTGCATTGGCGTGAGCGGTTACGTGCACGAACCGGACACTGCCTTGCAGGAACTCTCCCCGGTGGCTACGCAACAGGAGATCCTGTTCACTTACGGCACGTTTGATCCCATCATCCCGGCGGAAAAAGTGAAGGTTCAGTTGAACCAACTTCAGGCTGATGGCGGCCTGCAGATTGAGGCGAATGAATTCGCCAAGGAACACACCATCGCCGGCGAGGAAGAACTGAGCCTCATCCGCGACTTCATTCAGGCGCGCGGTCCCCAAGCTTGATCGTCCGCAGATCCCAATCCTCCGGGCGATCGGAGCCTAGATACATCTTGGAGGCATAGCGCAAAATGGCATCGGGCGCGCGGCGCACGGGCAGATTTAATGAGCGCCGCAAGGAGGCGATCAACTCGGCGGACAACGCATCCAGAGCGACCGGATCGCGACTGATCCACAGTTCGTTGATGGCCGTGGCATAATCGGGCCGCGATTGGTCGCCCTGATGAAATTGGCAAAGAAGCGCATCGGTGATGTGCAGGCGCAGTTTGGTTTGCCGGGCTTCCTCCTTGCCGAGCGTGCGGCGTTGCAGGGTGTTACGGCCGTCGGGATGAATGATCTGTTCCCATTCGTGAGTGTCTCCGCGAATCAGCAGGGTTTGGCTTCGGCCGGTTTCTTTGGCGGTTTCGTAGGCTAAGGTAAAGGCGGTATGTGGAGGGAGCGCACGTTCGGCGGCTTCCTCGTAGTAATAAAAAATCTCTCCGGAGGTTTCCAGCAGATGCAAGGGGAACGCGCGATTTGGCTTTTGGGTTTGTAGCTGTTGCAGTTTTTTTCGAAACACTGGGCCGGGCAGGGCGTGGGAAAAGGCAATGCGATCCAGTAGCTCGGGAATGGCGGGGGTCAGATGCGGAGTGGAGATTCGGAACCGGTCGGTGTTGTCCGCTGCTGCCATGGCCAGTTCCTGCAAATGCCCGCGCGCGCCATTTTGCCGGTCGGCAATGGGAGGATGAATGCTGATGATCGCCGTAAGCCGATTGGTGATCAATCGGGATAAATGTGACTTGGTGCTGGTTTTGGTTTTTCCAAAGAGATGATCGCCCACGGCAAGTTCCCAGTGCAGGGCGGGCACGGTATAGGCATCCCATTCCCCAAAACCCACCTCGCGGCTGCCGGCCAGTTGTACGCCCAATTCGCGGGCCAACGGGGTGTAGCCGGCCCGTTGTAAATCGGTCAGGTTACGATCCCAGATCACAATGTTTTTCGCCGGCACACCGCTGGCCATCAGGCTTTGGGCGACGGCCCGCACCACGGCGGTCCGCGTGCCGGTAAGCGTGCCCAATCGGGCGTTGACTTTAAGGCCCACGATGTCGTTGGTGGAGATGAGCTGTCGCCAGTGAAAATCAGGGGCCAATGCTTGCAGGCCGGCCTTTAACATGGCGTTCACGCGGGCTTTGCGTGGTTGAAAATGGCGTGTGGCATCGGCGGCGTGTACCTTGATGACGGGCACTTTGGGCGCTGCCATCAATGTCGGCGTGGCAAGCAGGAGCCCAAGGATTGCCGTGAATAATTTGCGTTTTCCCGGTGAATAATGCGCCTTTGCCAAATGTGCCAGATTTGCAACCATGCTTCCTCACCAAGATAGGTTTTCTACTCATGGGGACGAGACAAAAGTTCCAAGTTATTGCTGTGTGCGGGCTGCTGCTGGCCGGGTTGGGTTGCCAACCGCCGGGGGCGCGGGCGATGTTTGAAGGCGAAGCCCAGCTCAAGGCCGGTGAACCCAAGCAAGCCGTGGCACAGTTTGAGAAGGCGGTGAAACTGCTGCCCGGCGAATGGCGCGCTTGGAATTATCTGGGCTTGGCCCGTCATCGGGCGGGCGATTTGGATGGCGCCCATGAAGCGTTCCAACGCGCGATGGAAATGGCAGGGGAACGCCGGGATTCCCCGGAGGATGCTGCGTTTGTTTTGAAGTTTAATACAGGCAGGCTGGCGCTTGACCGCGATCGGCTGGCTGACGCGAAGACGGAGCTGCACGCCTATTCCATTTCCGCTGAGCCTTCGTTTCACGCGTACTATTGGCTAGGGGAAGTGTATCGCAAGGAGCAGAATTGGGTGGGGGCTTCCACGGAATACCAAAAAGCCCTCGCGCAGGATGATCGCTCGGCCGTGGCCCATAATCGTTTGGGGATGGCGCAGTTATGGATGGTTCAGCCATCGAAAGCCGCCAAAAGTTTTGAGGCGGCCTTGAAGCGCAACCCGGAATTTGTGCAGGCTCACCTGAATCTAGCCATGACCTATCAATGGTATTTGCCGGGCAATGACGCCAAGGCGTTGGAGGCCTTTCAGCAGTATTTGCAACTGGCCAAGGAACCGGCACCCGGCGTGCAGGCCCTGGCGGATGCGTTGCAGATCAAGGTGCGGCCGAATCCGCCACCGGTTTCGCCAGGTGTGGAGACCAACCAATTAACTGCGGTGTGGTTGCCGCAAGGCACCAATGCGGCCAGCACCAATCTGGTAATTGAGATTCCCCCCGCCACCAATGCGCCGGCGACCAATCTGGTGGTGGAATTGCCATCGCCGACCAATACGGTGGTGGAGATTCCACCGGTCGCTACCAACAAGCCGCCGGTGCGCGTAACGCAAGTGAGGCCGGCCCCGACCAACAGGCCGCCGGTGGAGGTGATCGTGCCGCCGGTCACACCGACCAATCGGCCGCCGGTGAAGATTGCCAAGACCACTGTGACCCAGCCGCATGTGGTTCCGGGGACGACGAAAAAAACTGAGGTGAAAGCCGTGCCCGGTGTGGCACGGTACCAATACGTGAAGCCAAAACGCCCGGCGCCCGGCGCTGTGGTCGATCCGGCGGGGCTGACCAAGATGTTTGAAGCGGCATTGCATCAGCATAAGATCAATGAGCTGGACGGAGCCATTGCCGGCTACCGGAAAGTGCTGCAGGTAAACCCCGCGTATCAACAAGCTTACGTGAATATTGCGCTGGCACTACAGGTGCAAGGAGAAGTGGAGGAGGCTTTGCCAGTTTATGAACAGGCTCTGGCCATCAATCCGCTTTCCAAGGTGACACGGCATGGCTTTGCCACGGCCTTGAGCCGCAGTGAGTATTATGTGGATGCGGCCATGGAATTTCATGAGTTGCTGGAGTTGTACAAGGACGACCTGTCGGCGCACTTGGCGTTGGGCGGATTGTACTCTGATCACCTGAAGGATTCGGGCAAGGCGGTGGTTCATTTCAAAAAAGTGCTGGAGCTGAGTCCGCAACATCCGCAGGCGGCTGCGATTCGGCAATGGCTCTTCAACCACAGCCAGCGTTAGCACCATGGCGGGGCGAATCTCCCAGTCTACCATTGAGCAAATTCGGGCGGCGAGTGATATCGTCGAGGTGATTGGAAGCTACTTTCCGCTCAAGCGTGCCGGCGGTAATCACGTGGCCTTATGTCCGTTTCATAAGGAGAATAGTCCGAGCTTCAACGTCAATCCGCAGCGACAAATCTATCACTGCTTTGGGTGTCATGCGAGTGGAGATGTCTTTAAGTTTGTTCAGGAATACGAGCACGTGGAATTCATTGAAGCTGTAGAACGGCTGGCCGAACGTGCTGGGATCGTTCTCGAATTTGATCAAAACCCGCAGGCCGAGCGTTCGCGGCGCAAGAAGGATTTGTTGTTGCACGTACACGCGGAGTTGGCCAAACGCTGGCACGGCGTGTTGATGAACGAGGCGGGTGGCCAACCGGCACGAAATTATCTGAAAACCCGCGGCATGACCCGCGGCGCAGCGGAGACTTTCCAGTTGGGGTACGCCCCTGAATCATGGGAAGACACGGTGAATTGGGCGGCGGCCCAGAAGTTTGACTTGGAGTTGATGGAGGAAGCCGGACTGGTGGCCAACAAGGATGGCAAACGTTATGGGCGGTTTCGTGACCGGCTGATGTTTCCCATCCATGATGAACAGGGCCGAGTGATTGGCTTCAGTGGCCGAGTGCTCGATTCGGAGGTGAAAGCGGCGAAGTACGTGAACTCGCCAGAAACACTATTGTTTCACAAGAGCAAGGTCTTCTACGGACTGGACAAGGCACGCCGGGAAATTCTGGCCGCGAAATCCGCGCTCGTGTGTGAAGGACAGCTCGACACTATGGCTTGCCACATGGCGGGCTTGAAACAAGCGGTTGCGCCGCAAGGCACGGCGCTCACGTCTGATCATGCGCGGATTCTGAAACGCTACACCTCGGAGGTAGTGCTGTGTTTTGATTCGGATACCGCCGGGCAAAACGCGGCCGTACGATCCTTTGATGCCCTGCTGGAATCGGAATTGGCCGTACGTGTTATGACGGTGCCAGCACCACATGACCCCGATAGTTTCATTAGAGAGCAGGGGGTGGTGGCGTTCCGTGAAATGATGGATCAGGCGCCGGATTATTTTGATTTTTACCTCAACCATCTTCTGATCGAGCACGATGTGCGAAGTGAACGCGGACGGCGCGAGGTTACACAAGCCATGGGGCTGGCGGTGCGTAAAACGCGCGATGCGGTGTTGCTGGATCGGTGCGCCCAACAGACCGCACTGGCGGTGGGAGCCTCGGCGGAAGCGGTACGGGCAGAATTTCAGAGGATTCCCCAACCTAAAACGAGTGCAGTCTATGATCGGTCGGAACCGATGCTGGCCGAGCACTCGTCGCCCGAACCGGCGGTTGCGCCGCCGACACAGCAGGAGCGATGGTTGTTGCGATTGGCTTTTCAGGACTCGGCATTTGGAGATTGGGCAGCCGATTGTCTGGATCCACGGTGGGTGGAGCATCCTCAGGTCCGCGCCATTCTCGAATCGGCAGCGCAAACTGGTGATTCAGCCGAAATATTGCTAGGTTCGCTGGATGCCCCTTCCAGTCGACTGTTGACCGCTGCAGTGGCGGACGCCACGGAGATTCCTCAGCCGGCGCGGCAGCTACAGGATTTGGTGACACGCCTGCGCGATCGTTTTCTCGACCGGCAATTGGCTAGTCTCACCCGGTTATTGGCGCAGCCAAACCTGCCGGAGGAAGAACTCTTGCGCACGCTCGAAGAGCAGCGCGAGTTGTTGAGGCAAAAACAAGAGGTCCTACCGAAAGTGCCTATCAGTGCGGCCACATAAAAAAGGCGGCTGATTGGGCCGCCGTTTTGGGATTAAAAAATTTCGCTCGTTAGTCCGTGTACACGACCTCGTTGGAGAGGAGTAGGACTTGGGTGTATTTCTCCCAGGCATTGAGTGGCTTGGGCTTGTAGGTGGCGCCTTCAAATTCATCACTGGCGGTCCAGGAAGAAACCACTAGTGAGCCATTCTCTGAATTCATGGTCTCAGCTATTTCAGCTTTAATGCTTACCTTGGGGTTCCACGTAAAGTTATCCTGCTGTGGATTCTCCAGTTGGAACTGGCGCGCGATACTCGTGAGTGTATTGGGCGCCTGATAACCCTTGCTGGTGACGATGAAGTCGATCGTGTCGCCCGTTTGCACCTGGATATCGCCGCTGTTTAAATCGCGGCGGCCGCGGCGTACATCGGCGCGGACGATTTCCTTGCCGAACCGCTGGCCACTGGCGTTGCCAGCGCGGCTGTGAACGATAATACCGGTAACGCCGTCCCAAGCGTTATTATCGTACCATTTGCGGAGATCATCCGTGAGCTTATCATCAAAGGCAGCTTGAGCGTCGTCATTCAGCCGATGCTCTAGTCGACCGGAAACATTCACGGTGGTGTTCATGGGGGCAACCCAGCGCCGAATCACGGCGACATTGGGTTGCGGGCCGGGATGGCCGCCTTGTGCTGTGAGCTTGAGCTGCCCGAAGGTGGGGTTGTTACCTTTCCAGACTTTGCCGTCGGTGAAGGGGAATCGGCGGAAGGAAACGGAGTACACTTTCTTCTCTTCATCAATTATGCCCCACTGCCCGTAGCCATTATACCAAGTAGGTGTGTTGGCCATCTTGCCTGTGGCGACACTGCCGGTTTGTCCCTGTAGGAAGCGTTGGCCGAGCTTAAGCTCCAGCGGCTCGGGATCCCGCTGATAGATCATGTTGTACAGGGTGGTGATCCGGCTGCGGTCATCGGCGATGTTGGTGAACTCGGGCCGGTTGACGATGCGGTGGGACAGATCGGCCACGATGGGGCTATTGAGCATGAACAGGGCCTGCTGCGACACGGTGGAGGCGAAGCGCTGGCCGGCGGTGGAGTCCGGGCTGGGGAAGTCGAATGTCTTGAACATCTCGTCCAAGTTACGCCGGTCGACGAGGGCATACACGGTGCGGCGGTAGTTGGATTCGCCGCCGGTAAGGCGTAAGGGTTTGCCTCCCATTTTGAAGTCTAGGCGGCCGGCCACATGCAGCAGGCCGTCGCGGAAAGCCTCGAAGTCCAGTCGCCGCCGGTCCATCTTGTAGTAGTACAGGTTGTCCGGATCCTTGACGCTATATCGTGGGTTATCATCGCTGGTCTGTTGGTAGGTGTTGGACATGACAATGTGCTTGTGCAATGTCTTCAGAGACCAGTCATTTTCCACAAAATACCAGGCGAGATAATCGAGCAATTCAGGATGAGTAGGATCCATGGCGCGTAGGCCAAATTCGTTGAGTGAACTTACCAATCCTTTTCCGAAGTGATGGCTCCAAACACGATTAACCATTACGCGAGAGGTTAGCGGATTGTCATCAGCGGCAATGGCTTTAGCGAGTTCGAGACGTCCAGAACCGATCTTGAAAGGTTGCCGATCTTCGCCGGATAAAATCTCAAGGAATTGGCGAGGTACCACCTTGCCGCGTTGACGTGGATTGCCTTTGATCATGATGGCTTCGTCACGGAGTTGGCCGTCTTCAAGCACCATAGCTCTTGGCGGGGAGCCGGGATGATTAATTTTAAGACTTTCGATTTTGGAGATGAAGCGCTCCATTTCCTCGCGTTCAAGGCCTCCGTTACGGCGTTTGAGGTCGTCAAAACGGAAATTGCCGGGATGGCCGTTTTCGAACATGACACGGCGGATGCCTTCCATGTTCTTGGCGTAGCCTTCGCCGAACTGTTTGTCGAAGGCGACATCGAACCGTTTCTGGGCGTCTTCCATGCTGGTCGGTTTTTTTGGCTCATCATCACCCTTGGCCAAGGCGGCTTGGCGGTGTTGGGAGTACACTTGATTGGCGTACATCCACTGCTGTACTGAGACATCAAATAGGGTTTGGTATCGACCGGCTGCTTCAACCAAGGTTCGCGGTGGAGTTTTGAAATAATTTGCGACCAAAGGATTTAGGCGCTTGGCGCGTTTATTTTTGGGGTCGGGATTGATCAAGGGAGCCAGTTTCTTCTGGGCCTTTGCCAACTCGGCGGGGATGAAAGCCCCAGCTCGATTGGTGGCGGTATTAGCATATACTTTCCAAGGGCCAAATATCGCGTCATCTTCCCGTTTTCGACTGAGAAAACGCTGCCATGCCTCACCCACTTCGGCGTTCAGACGAATGCGGTTTTTATTATCCACTTTCATGCCACGCTTCTTCTGCATTTCCTCAATGGCCCGTTCAAACTGGCCTCGGTTGCGATCTATACGTAACTCGGCTTTGGTGAACATTTCTGTCCAATACATGTATGTCTTAGCTTTTTCTCGGGACTCTTTTTCACGTTCGTATTCCTCTTTAAGACGAAACTGTTCATGGTCCTTCTCCAACTTATCCATCTTTCCCAGGAACTCCGCATAATCGGGGTTACTTGCGTAGCTTCCGGAGGAGCCGGCAGCGGGTTTTCCATTGGCTCCTTTGGCTAGGTTCGGGATCAAGATTGGTTTGTCCTGTTCATTGGGTTCACGGCTGCTTCGGAAAACACCGTAGAGAGAGTAATAATCAGCCGTGGGGACTGGATCAAATTTGTGGTCATGACAGCGCGCACAGTAAACTGAGAGACCCATGATTCCACGGGTAGTGACATCAATCCTGTCATCAATGATTTCATCGCCTCCGGCGATTCGTGGACCTAAGGTGAGAAAGCCTAAAGCAGCTAGATCGCCGTGGTCTCCCTTTTGGCGGTCTGCGGCAAATTGTTCGATAAGGAACTGGTTATAAGGTTTATCTTCGTTCATGGATTCAATGACCCAGTCCCGGTAGGTGTGTGCATAGATATAGCGAGCTAGTTGTCCGCGCCGATTGTCATTCCCTGTAGTGTCTGCATAACGGGCGACATCCAGCCAGTGCCGGCCCCAGCGCTCACCGTATTGAGGGCTGGCGAGCAGGCGATCGACGACCTGTTCGTAGGTTTCCTGGCCGGAAGTAAATCGTTGCATATCCTCGTAGGAAGGCGGCAGACCGATCAGATCAAAGTAAATCCGACGCAGGAGCGACCATTGGTCGGCGGGTAAGGAGGGCACCATTTCCTGCTCTTCAAGTTTCTCGAGGACATATGAGTCGATGGGATTCTTGATCCAACCTTTAAGTTTACCGCTGAAAATTGAGTCGGCAGAGGGAACTTTGGGTTCTTTAACTTTTTGAAAACCCCAGTGCTCCTTTGCTTTGGCAAAGTCCTGTTCGCTTTTTAGTACACCGGCAGATTTGCCTGTGCGAGGATCCGGTGCACCCCGGCGGATCCAATTTTCTAACTCGGCGATTAATTCATCAGGTACCGCATCTTTTCCGGCTGGAGGCATAGGATCGCCTAGGTCCTTCATCCGGATGATCATGATACTTTTGCCGGGATCTCCTGGGGCAACAGCTGGGCCAGCAGAGCCCCCGGCCAACGCGCCGGCTTTTGTGCTGAGGTCCAAACCTCCTTTAGTCGCCCCATCACCATGACAGTCGTAGCAATAATCGATCAAGATGGGTCTGATCTTGGCTTCAAAATACTCCTGATCGGCTGGTGAAAGTTGTTGGGCACTGGTGGTGCTCCCATAAAAAAAGGCCGCTGCTATGGCGACCGGTCGGATGAGTTGTTTCATCGAGATCATGGTAAAAATAGATTGAGAGGCTAAATCTTGGTTAGTCAACAAACAGGTCAACCGCTTTTAATGCGATCGGCGAACCAGCTCAGTTGGTTACTTTGCTTGATTCTAGGCAATGATGCCCTTAACCGGCATGCCACCCTGAGGTAGCGACCGGGTAGCTTGAGTGAGACGGAAGTCTCTGCCTGCAGTCCGATAAGTCAGTTGCTCATGGTCGAACCCAAGCAAGTCCATTACTGTAGCGTGAATATCCTTAACGTGGACTTTGTTTTCCACAGCGGCACCACCGATCTCGTCAGTTGACCCATAGGCAATACCGCCCTTGATACCGCCACCCATGAGTACCGTACTCAATCCGCGGGCGTTATGGCTTCGTCCACCGCCACCATCCTCAGTGGGGCTGCGACCGAATTCGCTGGTAATGTAAATAAGCGTATCCTCGAAAAGCCCGCGTTCTTTGAGGTCATCCATGATCGCGCCAATAGCTGGGTCGAGCTGGCGGGCGTTGTTGGCGGCACGCTGTGCTATGCCTCCGTGCAAGTCCCAGCCTCCTTGGCGCACCTGTACAAAACGTACGCCACGCTCAAGCAAACGGCGTGCGATCAGCATTTGGCGGCCCTGAGCGTTTGCGCCATATTTGGCAACTGTCTCTGGCTTTTCACCAGCAATGTCAAAGGCCTCACGGGCATCAGTTTGCATCCGGTAAGCCAGTTCAAATGAATTGATGCGCGCTTCCAAATCACCTTCGGCTTGGCGCTTCTGTTTGTGCACCTCGTTTATCTTGAGCAGGAGATCGAGCTGCTTGCGCTGGTCACGGCGCGAGGCGAATTCGCTCTTAATGTTTTTGATGATGTCCTCAATCTTCGCGTTGTTGGAATCCACGAAGGTGCCTTGGAAGGCGCCGGGAAGAAAGGCGTTGGTAAAATTTCGGGCATCGGGCGCGCCGCCGGGGCTCATGGTGATAAAGCCGGGCAGGTTTTGGTTTTCCGTGCCCAATCCGTAAAGTACCCAGCTGCCAACGGCCGGCCGTATCTCCTGCATCTCGCCGGTGTTCTGCATGTAAGTGGCCGGACCGTGCGCCGGGGCGTCGGTGTAGGTGGAACGCACGATAGCCACATCATCGGCGTGCCGGCCTATGTTCGGCCAGATCTCGGACATCTGCAGACCGCTTTGGCCGAATTTTGGGAAATTGAACGGGGAGGCTAGCAGCTTGCGGTTGCCGACTGCTTTGCCGTTGTTCGAATTCAACTCAGGTCTGGGATCCCACAAATCCATGTGCGGGGCGGCGCCGGCGAGGAAGATGTTCAGCACGCGCTTGGCTTTGGGGGTGCGAGGCGGCTGTTTGGGAGCCAAAGGACTGCCACCACCGGCCTGACCCTTGAGCCCCTGCTCAAACAACATGGTGGACAGTGCCAGAGCGCCAAAGCCTGTGCCGGTCTTTTCCAGCCATTCGCGGCGGGTCAGAAAGGAATCTTCAACGCGGGCGGTGTGATCGGCCTTGTTGTAGAGCGGGTAATTGTGATTGTCGTTCATGGCAAAATTGGGTGGACCAAGCAAATGGCCTGTGTGCGTACTTCTTTAAGCAGTCTACTCGATTTCACAAAATTCGCAACGCAATTTCAGAGAAAAAAGCCTTATTAGCTCATGTTTTCCGGCCTCAAAACCTTAGCGGCTGGGCATAAGTTTTGTCCGCTAGACGTTGCCTTTTGGTCGGAGCAAATTAACTTCGGCCCATGAGATTGTTGACCTTTGGGGTGATGTTGGCAGGGATGGTCGGATGCAGCACGGTGCAAACGCTGTCCGGCACCGGCATTGTGAAGGTGTTGCCGCATTACTTGGATGCGGGCGGTAACAGCACTGATGGCCCCACGCTCTTGCACCGGGATGTGTACCAAAACCATCTGCGCGGCAATCCGGATCTCGTCAAGGGAGTGCGGTACGATGTGAACTGGCATGGACGCCAGGACATCACCGTTCGGCTCGAATTACGCAGCACCAAGGCCGGCGTCCAGCCGATGACGGTGGAAAAGGAAGTGGCCTCCGGCGCGCGTGTAACTCATTGGGCCTTTATTCATATTGATGAGGAAACCTACACGGCCTTCGGTCAGCCCGAAGCATGGCGCGTTTCAGTTTGGCAGGGCGACGAAATGTTGGACGAGGAAATTTCGTTTCTCTGGTAGCCTACTTCATTTCAAACTCCAAACGGTCAGGAGCAGCCCGGGTGAATAACCTTGTAATAGACCCTCAATAGCTCCCAACAAGTTCCCCGTGCCCCGCGGGAAGCCGAAGCGTACAACTCTAATTACGAAGGCGGCTTGGCCTCGATTGACACGGGACGTTAAGACAGCCCAGCCAGCCCTCGCAGGGAGGCTACAGGATCGCCCGGTGCCGGAAACAACAGGTCCTGTCTACACCTACACCCACCCCCAGACAACCCACACGGCACCGGTGCGTCTTCACCCAATTGTCATCAAACCCGGCTGGACAACCGGCCACCGTCCGGCTCAACCTGACCAATGGCCAAGCCACTGATATTGATTCTTTGCACCGGCAACAGTTGCCGCAGTCATCTGGCCGAAGGCATCCTGCGGGCCGCGGTGGGGGAAGCGGCCGAGGTGGCCAGTGCCGGATCCGATCCCGCCGGTTATGTGCATCCCATGGCGGTTGAGGTGATGAAAGAAATCGAGATCGATATCAGCGCGCACACCTCCAAGCATTTGGATGAATTTTTGCAGCGGGAAGTTCACACCGTCATCACCGTGTGCGGCAATGCGGATCAGGCGTGCCCCATTTTTCCCGGCCAAGCAGAGAAACATCACTGGCCCTTTGATGATCCCGCCAAGGCGACGGGCAGTGAAGAGGAAATTCGCGCTGTGTTCCGCCGTGTGCGGGATGAAATTCGCGCTAAATTCGAGGCGTATGCCGCGGAGATACGTAGCTAATTTTGAGTTCCCCGAGCCGCCTGTTTGGCGGCGATGAAGTCGCTGTGGTCAAGGTGGAGCAGCTCGTGAACGCGGCGAATCAGGTGTTCCTCATACTTGTCCACGTTACCATCTGCAAAGGCCACGCGCCACATGGCGGTGAGGATGCGACATTTTTGCTCGTGATCCAGCCGTTGGTTCAACAAGTGCGTGTAGGGAAACATATCGGATGCTCCGGCGCTTTCCTTGCGGGCGCGCTCCAGTAGGTCGGTGACCGTTCGATGCGTCAGGCCAAACTCGGCCTCCAGCGCCTTGAGGATGGCCCGGGTTTCCTCTGGTTCATCCACGTAATCCGCCTCGGCCACCTCCAGCATTAAGGCGGCGCAAGCCATGTGAATTTGCTCCGGCGAT
This sequence comes from uncultured Verrucomicrobiales bacterium, assembly GCA_913048135.1. GTDB lineage: Bacteria > Verrucomicrobiota > Verrucomicrobiia > Limisphaerales > UBA1100 > UBA1100. Next base: position 1,213 of record CAJWVY010000011.1, on the reverse strand, counting down.
TCGGCCGCCTGATCAGAAGCCTTTGGTGCCGATTCTTTGCCCAGCCATTTATCGAATAGACCCATGTCCAAAGCTTAGCGTGAACCGGCGCTGCGGGCAACCGTCCCATGCTCGACGCTTGAGCCCGAAACAGGTAACCTCCCGCCATGAGTGATCCATTAAACGTGATGGCCGTAATCGGCAGCTTGCATCAATCTTCTGTGACCAAAGTGGCCGTCCTCCATGTGGCTGAGGGGCTGCGGAAGCAGGGGGCGGTGGTGGATGTTCTGGACCTCTCGGCAGAATCCCTGCCGTTGGTAAATACGGACACCACGTTTACGGCCGATTATTATGGCCCGCTCAAGGAACGGGTGAAAGCGGCTGATGTGTTTGTGCTGGGAACACCCGATTATCACGGCAGCGTGAGCGGGGCGCTCAAGAATTTTACCGATCATTTCTGGAAGGAATTCACCGGTAAACTCTTTGTCCCCATCGTGGCCAGCCACGAAAAAGGCCTCACAGTCCATGATCAACTCCGCACCATCGCCCGTCAATGCTACGCTTGGAGTTTACCCTACGCCGTGAGTTTCGAGGAGAAAAAGGATGTGATTGATGGCCAAATCGCCAGCGATATCTTCCTGGGTCGGCTGGAGATGATGGTGCGTGATGTTCGGGTTTATGGGGGATTGATCAAAAAGCAACGTCGTGATGACTTGGATTGCGATGAGGCTACTTTTATTAGGAAATAGGGTTAATTGCCTTGAATTTGGCTTAAAAATGGCCAAAATGACCTGTAAAACTAAATAACGTCCCAAAGTTGAGCTTTTTTTGCATTCATCAAGGACGAACATTCTGAAATTATAATTGGCATTTTTCAGATTATTTGACACTATGAGTGCTGAATATTACGACACTAATTTTGGCAGGCAACTTGCTCAGTGAGGATGAAGAATGAAGCATAGAACGGTTTTAGCATTATTTTCAGTTTTATTCTGTACGGTTTTGCATGCTCAAAAGGCGGGGATTACCATTTCCCCTCCGACTGCCAATATAAATTTCAAAGTCAATCTTGGCACGGGGCAGTATCCGGCAACCCAATCAACCGCATTTGACATCACAACCACGGGACCCGATTCCACTTGGAAGCTTAATTGGATACAATCCTGATCTATGATAGGTATCAATATAGTTTAAACCTATTGCATGATTTGTAACTTTAATTTCATCTGGTCCT
>CAJWVY010000010.1 GCA_913048135.1 uncultured Verrucomicrobiales bacterium | reverse complement strand
GGTGGGATTACGGCACCGGTGCGATGGGCGACATGGCTTGTCACACCGCCAACCTCGCTTACATGGGCTGCAAACTCACCCAGCCAAACTGGGTGGAGCCGATCACTGTGGGGCCCGTCAATCCCGAGACTTTCCCGGCTTGGGCAATTGTGAAACTGAAATTTCCCGCCATCAAAGGCCGCGGACCCGTGGACTTTTTCTGGTACGAAGGCAAACAGGACGGCAAAAAGAAACTGCCGCCCGCGGAGCTTTTCCATGGCAACCGCCCGCCCAACAGCGGCTCGCTGATTGTAGGCACCAAGGGAATACTGTATTCGCCTAACGATTATGGTTCTAGTTGGCAACTCCTTCCCGTGGCCGGTGGCACTAAGGCGCCTGAATACAAGAAGGTTGACCCTGTGCTGGCCCGCAACAACCGCGGCGACGTGGGGATGAAAATCGAATGGGCCGAGGCCATCAAGGCCGGCAAACCTGAGATTGCCCTGAGTAACTTCAACCACGCCGGTAACTTCACTGAAGCCATCCTCATGGGCAACATCGCCATGAAGGTGGGTGAAGGGTTCGACTGGAACGCCGACAAACTCAGTTCCTCCAACAAAAAAGCCACCGCGCTGGCCACCAAGGACTATCGGAAGGGCTGGGATATTTAACTCATGCGTATCTTTTTCACACTGGCTCTGTTAACCGGGCTGCTGAATTCGGTTTGGGCCGATAATAAGAAACCCGCCTTGGCCGGCGTGTATGTTGGCGTGGTGGAAGGCGACAAAGCTCGAGCCATTCTGAAAGCCGACGGCACCATGCTCGTGTATCCTAATGACGACGAACCGGGGACAGTATTGCGTGGTTTCTGGAAAGCCGATGGCAACACCGTGACAGCCAAGCTCGCCTTCGTTGATGGGGACCAAGGCACGGTGGTGTTCCATCGTGATGGCGCCGACCTAATTCTGAGGAAAATCATCAATCCGGACGGTGAAGTGAACGAACTCACGGCACCGCATTTTGCCAAGAAAAAGGCCTTGGCGGACAAAGGGCCCGCCGGCATTTACACCGGCGAGTTTGATGGCGAGGGAATGCAGGTTGAATTGCAGCCAAACGGCCACACCTCAGTTCGGTCGGCGGAAGACCCGAATGAAGGGGAGATTTTCACCGGCACTTGGAAGGTGGCCGATACCGGCTTGCTGATCAGTGTTGAAACAGAATGCGGTGATGGAGCTAAGGTTTTCGCGCAAATCACTGATCGCGGATTCAAGATTCTTAAGGTGGATTCACCAGATGGAGTGGAAACCTACGAAGACGGTGCGCGGCTTAAACGCCAAAAACGCGGCAAAAAGGAGCAGACCGACACTCAATAAATTATCCTCAACGGGCTACCCAACCACGCCTGTTTACCCCGCCTTCGGGCGGGGTTTTTCGTGTTATTAACTGTTTATTCACAAAATGGCATAATGGTTGCTCAAATAATCCCGAGAATTTTGCGCTAAGGAGAAGGCTGGAAAATGTCAGAAAAAACGTCTAAAAGGCGTCTTTTCCGCATTAGGCCGTACCTGTGCAGGGTAAAAATGTCCATATCAAGCGACATCAAGGATAAGACCGCCTCATTGAAGGAGCTAGTGGAGCTGCGGCTGGCCGCCCGGGGTGGCTCGGTGCGGGCACAGTATTTATTGGGTATCAAACTGGGCACGGCCGAAAACGGCCCCAAGGAAGTCGCCGAGGCCGTCAAATGGTATCGCAAAGCTGCTCAACAGGATTTTGCTCCAGCGCAAAACAATCTTGGGCTTTTGTTGGCTGGAAAACGATTGGAGAGCCCTCAGCTAGAAGAGGCTGTGAAATGGTTCCGACGTGCCGCACAGCAAGGCATGGCCGCCGGCCAATGGAATTTGGCACGCCATCTTTGGCAGGGCGAGGGCGTGGTAAAGGATTTAACCGAGTCCTACGAATGGACCCGCAAGGCTGCCGAACAAGATGTGGCGGCAGCTCAAAACCGCCTGGGCATTTGTCTCTCCGAGGGGCTCGGGGTGGAGCCGGATGAAACTGAGGCGGTTGGCTGGTTTCGCAAGGCGGCTGAGCAGGGATTGACCGCGGCTCAACACAACCTCGGCATTCGGCTGCGGCACGGTCGTGGCACAGCGGCCGAACCGGATGTGGCCCGGGATCTTCTTCAGCAGGCGGCTAAGACAGGCTTCAGCGAAGCGCAATTTGCCCTCGCGGAAATGTGCGCCGCCGGAGAAGGCGGCGATCATGATGAAGGCGCGGCTAGCCGTTGGTATCGAAAGGCGGCTGAGCAAGGCCATGTGACCGCCCAAAACAATCTCGCCCTGCGCCTGATCGAAGCGCGCGGCACCACGCCTGATCCCGCGGAGGCCATTCGCTGGTACGGTGCGGCGGCACAACAAGGATGCGTGCCCGCGCAGTACAATCTTGGCCGACATTTGGTGGAAGGCGATGGCGTGCCGATGAACGCCGAAATGGGCGCGCATTGGCTCCGGTTGGCCGCGGTGGCGGGGCACACCGAGGCACAGTATTGTTTGGCCGGCGTGTATGACGACGGAACCCTCCTAGGGGATAGCTCGGAAAAGGCGCAAGCCGAGGCCTACAAGTGGTATCGAAAGGCGGCTGAGGGCGGTAAGGTAGAGGCGCAGTTTGCCGTGGCCGTGGCATTGGAGCGCGGCGAAGGCTGCGAGCCGGATCCGGAGCATGCGATTGATTGGTACACCTTGGCCGCGGAAAACGGCCATGCCACCGCACAGTTTAACATCGGAGTGCTGTACTTGCAGGGGCGCGGGGTGATCCCGGATGATGTTCGGGCTGCGGAGTATTTTCGCCAAGCCGCCGAACAGGCCGTGGCGAGTGCGCAATGTAACCTCGGCGCCCTGTACGAGCGCGGGCGCGGTGTGGAGGAAAGCCCGGAGTCGGCCCTACGTTGGTACGCCTTGGCGGCCGAGCAGGGTTTGCCGCGTGCACAGTATAACCTCGCGGTGATGCTTCACACCGGCCGCGGTGGAGAGGCGGATTTATCGGGAGCCATCGAATGGTACCAGCGCGCGGCGCGACAGGGCCATGCCTCGGCGCAGTATGTGTTGGCTTCCCTGTATCAACACGGTGAAGGCGTGGAGGCCAACGAGGCTGAGGCGGCCAAATGGTTTAAGGCAGCGGCCGCGCAGGGCGTGGCCGCTGCGCAGTTGTTACTGGCCGATTGTTATTTGCGCGGCCGAGGCGTGCCGGAGGATTATGTGCTGGCTTACGTGTGGTTTAACCACGCCGCAGCACAAGGGCTAGATATCGCGTCCAAATACAAGCGGCTGACCGAACGTTGCATGACGCCCGATCAAATTGCTTCGGCGCAGGAAAAGACCCGCACCATGGCCGCGGCCTAGCGCGTCAGCACGGGGTGTCGTCGGGCGCGTTGATAGAGATCGCGCCAGTCTTTGGAGCCGTCGTTCACCAGCAGATGGCAGGTCACGCCGGGTTCAAAGTAGGGGAGGTTGCTGGGCTTCATGAATTTCCGCAGCATATAATTCACGTTGCCGTTGCTGCCGATGTAGAGCTTGCGGCCGTCGGGCCAGCGGGTTTCCAGTAGACGTGCGGGTTCGGGGCGTGCGGGCGGTTTGGGCACTTTGTATTGGTTGATGACTTTCCAATCGAGTTCCACGCCCAGACCTGGGGCATTGGGGATGGTGGTGAACCCGTTGCGCACCTCGACGTTTTGTTTGGTGGGTTGGGCGGCGTACAACTGGAAACAGGTGACGGCCGGCCAGGTGGCATGGCTAAGGACGGCGCCGAATTGCCGCGACCATGCGCCGGTGATTGAGCTGCCGACGAGCTGTAGCCAGAAGGGCATGTCGGCCATGGCGGCAATGCGGCCGGCAGTCATGACCCTGGTGGCGCCTCCGCCCACGACAAAACCGTCGCACACGCGCTGGCGGATGGCGACGACAGGCGAGGGATTGCCGTAGTGCATGGCCACCGCAGATTTGGTTTCCCGCCGGATGCGTTGATTGCCGGGGATATCTCCCTGCGGGATGGGGGTTTCCACCATCTTGCTGATGGGATATTGCTCCACTGCCTTGAGGATTGGGATGCCGCGTTCGGCGTCGAGCAGGGTATCGTTGTAATCAAACGTGATCGAAAACCCTTTCGGCGCGGCGGCGTTGCCTTGCTTGGCTTGTTCCCAGATATCAAACCACGGGCGGCCTTTGGTTTTGAAGGCGGTGTATCCGGCGGCGGCAGCGGATTTGGCTTCAGCGGCGACGTCTTCCGGCGGCAGATCGATATCCCACCAGGCCACCGGTGTACGTTTGTTTACTTGTTTACCGAGCAGCGCGTGGATGGGCACATCCATGGCCCGAGCAACGGCGTCGAAGCAGGCCATTTGTAAACCGGCACCGAGTTCGTCATCCCACAGAAGAGCGGCGGCGTTTTTGCCTTTTGCGAAATTCACGTCCTCATCGCTGGTGGCACCCCAAGTGTAGTACAGCATGGTCTCGCCAAACCCGACTATTCCATTGGCCAGCTCCACCTCGCAGATTTCCGAGTACACCCAATGCGGCAATTCGCGGGCCATATTGCGGGCGGGCACGGGGCGATACGGAAGGGCAACGGTGGTGCGGCGAATGTGTTTGATGCGGAAGCCCGGTTCGGTGCGGCCGGGGCGCGCGGCGGGTTGTAGTCGGTCCAGACCGGTCAGGGGCGCGGCTGCAGCGAGGGAGGCAGTGAGCAGCCAGTTTCTGCGGGAAAGCATGGGGTGATGGTAACGGGTGCGTGACGACTGTCACGGATTTCCTTTTGACCGGCGACTGCCTGAAAAGGTTCGTGCCCGGCCGGTATTCATCGTAAAAGCGGGCACCGTGAAGATGTTGCGTGATCCATTTCTGCATTTCCCGCGCGCCACCCTGTGTGGGTTGCTGGCGGCCTGCGGGATTTCAGTGTGGATGGCCAACCTCGAGGTGGACACGGAGATGAATGATCTGCTTTCGGGCGATCAACGGAACCTGCAAAGCTACGAGACGGCGCGGGAGGTGTTGGGGGAGACTGTGCCGATTGCGGTGAGCCTAGATTGCGGTGAGGTGTATTCGCCGGCGGGGCTGGAATTGGTCCGCGAGGTGACTTGGGCGCTCGGCAAGGTGCCCGGAGCGGTGACCGAAGTGACCAATGTGCAGGGCAGGGTGTTTTCTATCACTAACGTGCACAGTTTAGTGACCGCCCAGCGGCCCGTGCGGCAGGGATTTGGGTTGGCCTGGAAAAATATTGTACCTTCGAGGCTGGATGCCGCGGGGATGAGCGAGCTGCGGCATTGGTCGCAGGAGCATCCTTATGCCCGGAATATTTTGGTGGCGGAAAACGGCCGGCACACGGTGATCCTAGCCAATTACACTCGGCCGTTGGTGACACCGGAAGAACAGGCGGTGTTTGACCAGGAAATCGGCACGGTGTTGGAAGAGTTCCGGCAGCGCGGCTATTCGGTGAACGCGATCGGGTTGCCATTGATTGAGCATGAAATTCGAACCGCCGTGAAGGCGGATGCCGTGCGGTTTGTGCCGGTGGCGTTGGGGTTGTTGCTGGTGGTGCTGGCCTTCACCTTTCGCCGGACACCGCGCCTGATGGTGTATGTGTTGGCGAATCAAGTGATGGGGTTGGTGTTGTTGCCGGCGCTGTATCAGTTGTCCGGTCAGCAGCTGAATATTTTCACGGTGTTGTTGGTGCCGTTGTTGAGCGCGGTGCATCTCACGCTGTTGACGCATGTGGCGACCTCGTTTCAGCGCGCCTGGTTGGCCGGCGAGGAGGTGATGACGGCGGTGAAATCAATGGGCCGGGAAGTGCTGCGCGCCAGTGGGTTTGCGGCACTGACGACCATCACGGGATTGCTGGCCTTGCTGGCCAGTGATGTGGAGCAATTGCGCGAATTCGGTGTGCTGGGCGCGAGTGGGATTGCGATGTTGTTCGGGCTGACTTTCGGGCCGGGCTTGGCATGGTTGCCGTTGTTGTTTGCAAACCGATCTGCTTCTCAAGCTAAACTAGTGCCTGACGGCGAACCGGATGCGGATCACTCCAGTTGGCGGGCTTGGGCGGATCGGATGCAGGCGGTGCGCCAGCCGATGGCGGTGTTGCTGGTGTTGAGCGCGGTGTTGCTGGTGGTGGGGTTGAGTCAGGTGCGGACGGATGTGCGAGCAGTGGAGTTCCTGAACCGCGCCAGCCCCACGCGCGTGATGATTGAGGAAATGGATGAAGCCTACGGCGGGATCAACGTGGTGCAGGTGCAGGTGGATTCGGGAATGACGAACGGGTTGAACAATCCGTATTTCCTGCAATACCTCGATTCGGTGCATCAGATGGCGGCGCGCGAGCCGGGGGTGACGGCGGTGTATTCCTACACGCAATTGATGGCGGCGATTAACGAGGTATGGGAAGGCGGCCGGGAAGGGACGTTTTGTCTGCCGGAAAATCCACTGATGACCGCGCTCTTTTCCGGCCTTGTGACTTCGCAGAAAGAGCAGTTGCCGTTTCTGACTATGTTGTGCGACACCAATTTTCAAACCGCCCAGCTCACTCTGCGCACGCGCGATATGCCGAGCAGCGAATATCTGAATCTCCTAGAGCGCGTGGAAACCGAGGCGCGCGCCGCAGCGCCGACCAATGTGACAGTCTCTGCGGAAAACGGCATTCGCAGCATCCTCGAGGCGGATCGACGGATTGTGCGCAGCCAACGCCGCAGTGTGGGATGGTCCGTGGGCGTCATCGGCGTGATTCTGGCCGTGCTGTGGCGGTCAGTTGGATTGGCCGCGCTGGCGTTGGCGGTGAATTTGTTGCCGGTAGGAATGATCATCGCCCTGCAGGGGTTTCTCGGTGTGCCATTGAATTCGATCACCATCATGGTGGCGGCCATCGCGCTGGGCGTGGCGGTGGATGATACGATTCATTTTATCACGCATTGGCGGGATGAACGGCAGGCGGGTGCGAGTCCGGCCGAAGCTACCCGATCGGCATTGCGGGTGAAAGGGCGGCCGATTGTGGCGACCACCATCATTCTGGTGGGCATGATGATGGTGTTTTGGGTGTCCGTCTTTCCGCCGGTCGTGCATTTCGGGCTGTTATTGGCGGTGGGACTGGCCGGGGCATTGCTGGCGGCGCTGGTGCTTTTACCGGTGTGGCTGGGGCGGGGGGAGCATAAGTAATGCTGGACGATGAGGGGTGTCTGGGTAGATTTCGGCCGCCTGTTTGCAACAGACCCAACGACGCAGGTGACCCCTTTTACGGGTTTTTTGGCCAAACATAATGAATAAACTCACACCACCGCGGGGCTATACCCAGGCGGATACCGAGGCGCGCCGGCTCTGGTTGAAGGAGCAGACAGGGCACGCGATGCCGGAGTTTGCCCTGGATGAACCGGATAACCTCAAGGGCCTGATCGAGAATCACGTGGGCTTCGTCGGCCTGCCGCAAAGCGTGTCCGGCCCGCTCAAGATCGATGGCACCTACGCGCAGGGCGATTTTTATGTGCCGTTGTGCACGGTGGAAGGCACGTTGTCGCTTTCCATGACGCGCGGCTTCTATCTCACGCACCGCAGCGGCGGCATCAAGACGCGGCATGTGAAGCAGGAGCTATCGCGCGCGCCGGTATTTCGCTTCAGTGAAATCGAGCAGGCACTCGAGTTTGTGAAGCAGGTGGATTCGCATTACGATGAAATCAAGGCGGCCGCTGAGAGCACCACGCGCCACGGCAAGTTGCTGCGCATCGACAAGATCCCCATCCATAACCGGGTGATTCTGGATTTCATTTACGACACCGCAGAGGCCGCGGGCCAAAATATGGTCACGCTCAGCACTGATGCCGCCTGCCGGTACATTGTGGAGAATCTCTCCAACGGCACGCCATACCGCTATCTGGTGGAAAGCAATTTCAACGCGGACAAAAACCCTGCGCAACGCAGCCTCATGAAAGGCCGCGGGCATCATGTGATTGCCAGCTTTCAGGTGCCCAATCGGGTGTTGAAAAAGCTGCTGCGCGTCTCGGCCGATGAGATTTTGGAGGCGTTGGTGGATAAACATCTCGGCTCGCAGATGGCCGGCCTGCTGGGCATGAACCTGCACGTGGCCAATGCGCTGGCGGCGTTGTATCTGGCGCTGGGGCAGGATGTGGCCTGTGTGGCGGAGAACGCCATCGGCATTGCCACCTACGAAAAACGCGGTGAAGATTTGTACGCCACGCTCAGCATGCCGAGCCTCACGGTTGGCACGGTGGGCGGCGCCACGCGGTTGAATGCGCAGCACGGCAACCTGCAGTTGGTGGGCTGCGCGGGCGGACAGTATTCCTCGCGTAAACTGGCGGAGATTATTTGCGCCTCGGCACTGGCACTGGAGATTTCATTGGCGGGCGCGATTGTCAGCAACGAGTTTGCTGAGGCCCACGCGAAATTTGGGAGATAAGGTTGTCGACCTTTCAGGACAAGCTGAAGCAAGCGGAACTGGACCCGGAATACGCGTACCTGAGGCGTGATCCGCGCGGGGTGACCGCGTTCTGGCATAAGTGCTTTGAGCTCTTCTGCCGTGCGCTCTTCAACCTCTGGTGTCCGGCCAAGGTGGAGGGTCGCGAGAACCTGCCGAGTGCGCCGTTCATCTTTTGTAGCAACCACTGCAGCCACATGGACAGCGCGGCCTTGATGTATGCCGGCGGGGAGGATTTCGACCAGTACGGCATGGTGGCGGCGAAGGATTATTTCTTCGATAATAAGAGCCGGAACAATTTTCTCTCCCGCCTGATGAACCTGATCCCGGCCGATCGCGGCGCGTCGCGCGAGAGCATCGTGCGGTTGATGCTGGCCTGTCGGGAATTCACCTCGCACCGGAATCGCAGCATCATCATTTATCCCGAGGGCACGCGGTCGCAGTCCGGCGACATGGCGACCATGAAAAAGGGTGCGGCGATGATCGCCACTGAGCTGAATCTGCCCATCGTGCCGGTGTATATCGACGGTACCTACCGCGCTTATCCCAAGGGCGTGAAGATCATTCGCCCGACGCGGGTGCGCATTTATATTGGCGAAGCGATTGACCCGCACCGTTTTGCTGAGGAAAATGGCGGCGGACGGTCGATCTACACGGCCATCACCACCGAAATGGAATCACGCATTCGCAAGCTGAAGGAACTGCATGGCTGATCCAACTATGCGGCACATGAAATGGTGGGGCTGGGGCAACGAGGACGTCACCTTTAGCGATGCTGACAAGCCGAAGCTGTGGCCGTACCTCAAGGGCGAGCTGGGCTTGGTCGACGATCATCGCACACCACCGGTTTCCTTTGAGGAAATCGATCTGCCGGCGGCCAAGACAAATACTCCCTTCACCACGGCGCTGGAAACCGCATTGGAGGCCGATCAATTATCCGCCACCAAAAAGGATCGTCTGGTGCACGCGGCCGGCAAGGCCTTTCGGGATTTGTTCCGGCTGCGCCGCGGGCAGGTGGATTTTGCGCCGGACCTCGTAGTTTATCCCGCCAGCGAAGAGGACGTGGTGTCCATCGTGAAGGCCGCGCATGAGCACAATACAGTGCTCATTCCTTTTGGCGGCGGCTCCAACATCGCTGGTTGTTTGGAACCTAAGGATCGCGAAAACCGATTCATTGTCAGCCTCGACATGTGCCGCATGCATCGGGTGCTGGAGGTAGATAAAAAATCCCTGATCGCCCGCATTCAACCCGGCGTTTATGGGCCGCACATGGAGGAACAATTGGAGGCCGAAGGCGTGACGCTGGGGCATTTCCCCGATTCCTTTGTGCACTCCACACTCGGCGGTTGGGTGGCCACGCGTTCGGCCGGCATGCAGAGTGACAAGTACGGCAAGATTGAGGACATGGTGATCGCCCTGCGCATGGTGACCCCCAGCGGCACAATCGTGACCCGCACGGTGCCCAATTCCTCCAACGGCATTGACGTGCGTCGGTTGTGCGTGGGCAGCGAAGGGATTCTGGGAGTGATCACCGAGCTCACCATGCAGGTGCACCGGTTGCCGGAGTACAAGGTGTTTGAGGGCTGGTTGTTCCCGGATTTCGAGAGCGGTGTGGCGGCGATTCATGAATGCATGCGCATGGGCATTATGCCGATGATCACGCGGTTGAATGATCCAGGTAAAACGGCCCTGAGTGCGGCATTCAAAAAACCGGACACGGGCTTGAAGGCGCAGATCGGCGCTGCGCTGAAATGGTATCTGCGCACGATCAAGGGATTCGACTTCACCCAGTGCTGCATGATGACCACCGCCTGCGAAGGGGATTACGATACCTTCCATCAGCAACGCCGGGAGTCGGCTTATGTTTTCAAACGCCACCGCGGCGTGTGTCTGGGCGAAGGGCCGGGCCGCTCTTTTCAGGAGGCAAAATATGATTTTCCGCATGTGCGCGATTATCTCATGAACCGCGGCGTGATGGGTGATGTGAGTGAGACGGCCACCACTTGGGACAATTTGCTGACGCTCTACACCCACACGCTGGAAAACATTCGCCAAGCCATTCGCGACACCGGCGCGGATCCGTGGGTGGGCTGTCACATCAGCCACAACTACCATACCGGCGCGAGCCTCTACTTCACATTCGGCTGTCGCCAGATCGAGGGGCGCGAGTTGGATCAATATTTGTACGTCAAGAAAGCCGCGGAAGATTCCTTCATGGAACACGGCGGCACGGTTAGTCATCACCATGCCGTGGGCTCCGAACATCTACCTTGGATCGAGGCGGATCTGTCACCCGCCGGCGTAAAGGCCGTGGCGGCACTCAAGGGCGGGCTCGATCCCAAGGGCGTCATGAACCCCGGCAAGATCATCCCGGGCGAACATCCGTTGGCCGAATGGGGCTTGACCGAAGAGGCCATTCAATCTTTCAAGAAGGGCAACTGATGTTTGCCGGACAAACCGTCATAATCACCGGAGCCTCATCGGGCCTCGGCCGCCAACTGGCGCGCGATCTCGCCTCCTGTGGTGCACGTTGTGTGCTGCACGGCCGTCAGGAAGCGGAGTTGGAGGAAACCGCCATGATCTGTAAGGAGGTCGGTGGCGAAACACTCACGGTCATTGGCGATGTTACCCAGCCCGAGGATTGTGGTGCTCTGGTGGAGGCCGCGGTCAACAAGTTTGGTGGGGTGGACATTTATCTCTCCAACGCCGGCCTCAGCATGTGGGCGCCGTTTGAAGAGGTGAAAGACCTGAATATTTTCCGCCGACTGATGGAGGTCAATTATCTCGGAGCCGTGCATGGCATGCATCATGCCCTGCCGCATCTCAAGAAAAGCCGTGGCCAATTCGCCGCCATCGCCAGCATCCAAAGCCGCATGGGCGTGCCTAGCCACACCGGATACGTGGCGAGCAAGCATGCGCTGGAAGGGTTTTGCGAGGCGTTGCGGTATGACCTGGAAGGCACGGGGATCAATGTGCTCACCGTGCACCCGCATTGGATCCGAGGCACGCAACTGCGCGCCAATGCCTGTTCGGCCGATGGCTCGCTGGTCGGTGACGGCCGGCGCTCGCACACCAGTGAATCCATCTCCGCCGAGGAATGTTCATTGGCCGTGCTCGAGGCCTTGCGCCGGCGGGACCGGGAATTGGTGGTGCCCGCCAAGTTGCGGTTGGTGCCTTGGCTGAAACTTCTCTGGCCGGGCTTGTTACGGCGCAAGGTGCGCGGCAAGGTCAGCGGGCAGGGCGATACGGAGTAGCGGTCATGCCTGAGCCAACCGTGCCAACGCTCTCGTATCGGTTTGCCCGGTTCACCTTTAGCGTGTTCTTCCGCATTTGGTTTCGCTGGAAAGTGCTCCATCGCGAACGGGTGCCGGCAGAGGGCGGCGTGATTCTTGCCTCGAACCACGTCAGTTATCTGGACCCGGTGTACGTGGTCAGCGCCTTGGAACGCATGGTCGTGGGGTTGGCGCGCGAAAGTGCTTTTAACGTGCCTTTGGGCGGCCGCATCCTGCGCAGTTGGCGAGTCATTCCCGTGGATCAAACGGGAACCGGCCGCGGACTGAAGACATTTCTTTCACGCCTGCGCGGTGGCGATGCGGTGATTATGTATCCCGAGGGCACCCGCTCGCCCACCGGCCAGATTCGCGAACCGCAGCCGGGGATTGGCCTGATCATTATCAAAAGCACGGCGCCGGTCGTGCCCATCAAATTATTCGGGGCCTATGAGGCGTATGCACGGCATCATTGGCTGCCCCGGCCGTATCAGGTGCAAATAAAGTTTGGCGAACCGCTCGACTTCGCCGACCTTCGGGCCGAGGCAAAACAGACGAAGGATAAGGAACGCCTCAAGGAAATCTATCAACAGGCCGCCACCGATCTGCTGCACGCCATCGCACAGATCGAGCCCGGCCCCGACCAAGAAGCATCATGAAAATCACCATCCATTCCGGAAACTGGGAGGAACTCGACATCGACGCGTTGGCCGTGCCGCAGGCAGCCGACGCCACCCCGGACGCAGCGCTGGACGCCCGCCTCGGCGGATTGCTCGGCGAATTGCGCGACAACGGCGAATGGACCGGCAAAGCCGGCCAATGCACGCTGATCCATCGCGTGCCCGAGTCCTCCGTGCAACGCCTCTTTCTCTTGGGCGTCGGTGCCGAGCCGATGCCGCGTCATTGGTTTGCCGCCGCCGGCCAAGCCGTGCGCCAGGCCGCCAAGGCCAAGTGCCGTTCCGTGGCCATTCTCCTGCCTGAAGGCACGGATGCCCGGCTGATGGCCGAAGGCGCCATCTACGGCATGCACCGGCCGAGCGGTTACAAGGATCAGAAGCCGTGGCCCGTGGAGGAGGTCATTCTTTTGGCCGGCGCGGAACCGGCGGAAGCCGATCGCGGCCAGCTCACGGCCGAGGGCATCAATCTCGCCCGCGAGTTGGTGGAGATTCCCGCCAACGATCTGGGCCCGGAGGAATTTGCCATGCGCGCTGCCCAAGAAGGCGCGGCGGCTGGTCTGGAAGTGGAAGTGTTTGACGAAACGGCCCTCGCCGAAATGGGCGCCGGCGCGCTGCTGGCTGTGGGCCAAGGTTCGGTGCGTCCGCCGCGCCTCGTTCGTCTGAGTTACGTGCCCGAAAATCCCACGAGTAACGATCACCTCTTTCTCGTCGGCAAAGGCATCACCTTTGATACCGGCGGACTCTCGCTCAAGCCGCCCAGTGGCATGGAGAAAATGAAGTACGATATGGGCGGCGCGGGCACCATGCTCGGCGCCATTACCGCGATCGGACGGCTCAAACCGGGCGTACGCGTCAGCTGCCTATTGGCCATGGCTGAAAATATGCCCAGCGGCACTGCCACGCGCCCAGGCGATATCATTACCGCGTTGAACGGCAAAACCATTGAAGTGATCAATACCGATGCCGAGGGCCGCTTGGTGCTGGCCGATGCCTTGACCTACGCCACGCGCCTGGGCGCCACGCATATTGTCAATGCCGCCACGCTTACCGGTGCGGTGAGTGTGGCTTTGGGCAGTATTCGGGTGGCTTTGCTGGGCAACGACAAGGACCTCGGTGACGCTATTGCGCTGCGCGGCCGCCAGTGCGGCGAAAGGTTCTGGCCGTTGCCGATGGATCCGGAATATCTCGACGCCATGAAGGGCGACATGAGCGATCTGCGCAATGCTTCGGCGGATCGCAAGGCAGGCACCATCACCGCCGGCAAGTTTCTGGAGCAGTTTGTGGATGGCACCCCGTGGGCGCATCTGGACATCGCCGGCACCTGCTGGGTGGACAAGGCGCAACCCAACTGCGGCACGGGCGCCAGCGGCGTGGCCGTACGGACGCTTGTGCGTTTGGCCGAAGGCTGGGGCGAGTGACCTTGCCAAGCGGTCGGAACTGCGATAGGGGAGAGTCATGACTCGATGGATTCTGCTAGTACCGTTGCTGTGTGCCTTGGGCTGCACGGCTGTGCGGGAGACCCAGCCTGAACGCACTGCTACGGAGCAATTGATCATAAGCAGCGCCGTGGTGGATGCCGCGCGCCAGATTAAGGCCGACGCAGTGGCCGGCAAAAAGGTGGTGGTGGATGTCACCTATCTCAAGACGGTGGATGTGGAATTTACTCAAGGCGAGTTGCGCGATCGGTTGCTGCAACTGGGCGCCCAGCTGGTGACGGATCTCGATCAGGCTGAGGTCATCGTCGAGGCGCGCTCCGGCGGTCTGGGCATTGATGATACCAAAACCAACATCGGTATTCCTTCCATACCCATCCCAGTGCCCAGCGTGGGCACCTTCCAGACACCTTCCGCATATTTCTATAAATATGAGCGGCAGGAGGGTAAATCAGCGATCGCCATCACCGGCTATGAATCAGCCACCGGAAAACATTTATTTTCTGTCCGGTCCCTAGGCACGGCCATTCATAGTGACCTGAAGTTATTGGGGGTTCCGGTGTATAAAAACCGCAAATACCTAGACCCGTAACCGGTTGCGGGACTTTGAAACCAGTGTTATCTTGTTTCATGAGGCGTGTTTTGCTCCCTACCGCGAGTCTCCTCTGTTTAACCTTGGCTTGGGTTGGTTGTTCCAAAGATGAACCTGCGGCGACTCCTGTAAACCCGCGATTGGCGAAGAGTGGTCAGGCGTTGGTGGATGAATCGTCAGCGGTTTCTCAGGTCCATGAACCGGAAGGGGAAACGGGGCCTTCTGCGGAATCTTCTATCCCGGGAAAATTATCGGAATCCAATCCCGCGCCGGCGATGTCGCAATCCCCTCAAACCGGTCAGGTTGCTGCTGAGCCATTGCCCACGGAAGCGGAAATTTTGAATCTTATCCGTCAGGCCACTGTGGGGAATGCTTCGGCGCAGGTGGATTTGGGTAATTTATTTTTCAGTGGCCGGGGTCGGCCACTGAACAAGCAGGCGGCCGAATATTGGTGGGGTAAAGCCGCCGTGCAAGGGCACGCTGCCGCCGTGCAAAATCTCCAGATGCTCCACACCAAACCCGAAGAGGGCGTCAGCTTCTTTGGTACGCGCAGCAAAGGAAAACGGTTTGTGTTTGTGATCGATAAATCCGGAAGCATGAACAGTCAGGGGCGGCTCGGTAAAGCCAAACGAGAATTGATTGCCACTCTGCAAAGCCTTAAGCCGGATACGCGATTCATGGTTTACTTTTTCGACCACATCGCGGATCCAATGCCGGTGAAGGCGATGATGGCGGCGACCCCGAAAAATGTTGCATGGGCCGCACGCTGGATTGAGGGCCGTGATGTGGGCGGTAGCACCGATCCGAGCGATGCCTTGCGGTTCACATTTAGTCTCAAGCCCGATACCGTGTGGTTGCTGACGGATGGTCAGTTTGCCGATGAAGATGAAGTGCTGGGGCAAATACGGTCGGCTAATCCTCAATCCGCCATTCGTATAAATACAGTTGCTTTCAAAGACAAATCGGGGGAAGCGGTGCTCAAGCAAATCGCAGCGGAGAATGACGGCACCTATCGCTTCGTTCAAAACTAGCCAGTTCCGCTCCCAGCGATTACCGTCCCCACGTGCAGTTGGCCTACGATATTGCCGCGACTTACTCCGAAAACTTTGAGCGCGGACCGCAGCTTGATGCGGCTCCGGCCATTCCACAAACTTCGCCGCGCCCGTTTCTGGGTCGATCGGTCAACAGTCCGCTGGGCGTGGCCGCCGGGTTGTTGCCCAATGCCAAATGGATTGAGGCGTATGCGGCGCGGGGTTGGGATTTGTTGACCTACAAGACGGTGCGATCAGTCGCGCGAGAATGTTATCCGGTGCCCAATTGGGTGTTCGTGGATGCGGATGCTGGGGATGGACCGGTGTATGCCACTGAAATATTGCCGGCCGATCCGGCGGCCATTAGTTCGGCGGTTTGTTTCGGCATGCCATCGCGGGAACCGGCGTTTTGGCGTGAGGACATTGCCCGGGCCAAGGCTGCTTTGGCGCCGGGCCAGTTGTTGATTGTCTCCGTGGTGGCCAGTCCGGAAGCGGGCTGGAGCGCAGCGCAGGTGGCTGATGATTACGCGCAATGTGCGGCCTGGGCGGTGGAAGCGGGGGCGGATGTGGTGGAGGCAAATTATTCCTGTCCCAATGTCTGCTCGGCTGAGGGACAGGTGTACACGGATGTGGCCCTGAGCGAAACGGTCACCGAAACCATCCGCTCGGGTATGGGGGAATTACCGTTGTTGTTAAAGATCGGGGTGTTTCCGGATACGACATTGCAGCGGGATTTTTTACGAACCGTCTCCGGTAGCGCGCACGGGATCACCTTGGTGAACGGCATCGCGCGCGAGGTGCGGCATGCCGATGGCCGGCCGGTTTTCGGAGAGCAATATTTGCGGGCCGGTGTGTTGGGGCGGATTATTCATGAACCGTGCGTGCGAGCGGTTCGCGAGGCGCGTGCGGTGATTGATGCGGAAGGATTGCCGCTGGCATTGGCGGCGGTGGGCGGGGTGTCGTCGGTGCAGGATTATGAGGATTTCATGGCGGCCGGAGCCGATGCTGTGTTGTGCGGCAGTTCGCCGATGTATTTGCCGGGCTTGGCGGTCGAGATTAAAGCGGGCCTGGGATAGGGGGAATCTGACGTCACAATTCTAGTGGACATCTGGGTGGGGCCGTTGGAAAGTCGGTCATGCGTTTTTGGACTGCTTTGCTGGGGTGCGTTGTTGCGGCTTTGAATTTCATGGGGTGTTGCTCCAAGCAACCGGGGGTGACCGGCGATATTCCGGTGATTGATACGCACATTCATTTGTACGACACCACACGCGCGGGCGGCGTGCCGTGGCCACCGGTGGATGATCAGGTGTTATACCGGCCAGTGTTGCCTGAGCATTTTGACAAGGTCACCCGCGCCAATGGCGTGACGGCCACGGTGATTGTGGAGGCCAGTGATCGGGTTCCCGATAATCAATGGATCCTTGATTTGGTGGCGCATAATCCCAGCCATTACGTGGGAGTCGTAGGGAATCTTCCCGTGGGCACGGATGCCTTTGCCGCGGAGTTGAACCGGTTGGCTGAAGATTCACGTTATGTGGGCATTCGGTTGCGGAGTTTCCCGGAGGGCGTCGAGGGCTTTACCGACGCAGTCTGGCGCGATCTGAAACAGCTTTCGGACAAGGGGCTCACGCTGGACGTGTTGATGGCCAATTTTACACTGGCCGATGTTCGGCAAATTGCCGAGCGCTTGCCGAATTTGAAAATTCTGGTGAACCATCTCACGGGCCTGACCATCACGGGCGAACCGGCCAAGGCTGATTGGGCGGCTGAGGTGAAGGCCACCGCGGCGCACGCGAATGTGAGTTGTAAGGTGAGCGGGATTTTCCAGCGCAGCGGCCGGATGCCGGCGCCCAAGGAGGTGGCCTATTACGCGCCAATCTTCGAGGTGGTGTATGAGGCGTTTGGCGAGGATCGCGTGATCTACGGCAGTAACTGGCCGGTGACTGATCGTGGCGGCGAATACCACGAGCAGCTGGCGATCATTCATGACTATTTCGCGCCCAAAGGGAGGGCGGTTCTGGAGAAGCTGTTCTGGAAAAATGCTGCTGCGTTTTATGACGTGAAATTGAACTAATTTAACTCAACTCAAAGAAACATGAATCGACGCACATTCCATCAACGCATACTGGCCACCGCGGCTGTCGCAGTCGGTGCGCCGAAGGTCGTTAAGGGCTAGGAGTAAAATCCCTAATTATTACGGGCGATGTCTTGAGATATCGTCCGTTTTTTTGTAGGGTCCGACCACTGCATGCTGCAGTTTAGCGATCAGCCTTACGAATATTTCCCACCCAAACCCAACCGGCTGATTGCCTGGCTGGGGGAGTGGTGGTCTCGGAGATATCTTTTAGCCGGACCGGAACATCGGATCCAATCGGTGACGGTTGAGAACGCGGGCCCGTTGCAGAAGATCCAACACGAACACGGCGCGCGGGTGTTGTTGTTGCCGAACCACTCTACCCATAGCGATCCAATGATTATGGCCGAGGCCTGTCGGCAGGTCGGGGTATGGTCCATTTTCATGGCAGCGTACGATGTATTCCTGCGTAGTCGGGCTCAGGGATGGGTGATGCAGCGAATGGGAGCTTTCTCGGTCAACCGTGATGGGAGTGATCGGCGTTCCATGAAGGACGCTATTGCCACGGTGATTGATGGCCGATACGCCCTCACGGTTTTTCCCGAGGGTAACGTGTATTTCATGAACGACCGTGTGACGCCGTTTCTGGAAGGACCGGCGTACATCGCGATGAAGGCGCAACAGGAGATGAAGGATGCCGGTCGGATTTTTGCCGTGCCGGTTTCCATCAAGGCCACTCACACCACCGATGCTCGAGTGGTCTTGCAGGAGACACTCGATCACATGGCCGAGCAGCTCGGAGTGGAGGCCTCCGGGGAAGACGGCATTGTGCAGCAGGTGCATGCCGTGGGCGTAGCGATGATTCGACGTAACCTGTCCCAGCGCGGGTTCCTGCCTCCGAATCCGGATTACACCGATCTACCTAAGCTCCTACAGCAATGCGCCCGGCAAATTTTGAATCAACTGGAGGCCAAGATGGGGTTGGCCTCCAAGGAGGACGACGACCTGATGGACCGCATCCGCACGGCGCGCCGGGAGATTCACAAGGTGCGTTCTGACCCGGACCGGGAGATTGATCACGCAGTGGCCGCCGGTTGGGCCGATGAGGCGATCATTGCGTTTCGGATTCTCAGTTATGCCGGTAATTATCTCAGCGAAAACCCCACGCTCGATCGGGTGGGGGAAACGATCGAGAAACTGCAGGAGGACCTGTATTCGCGGGCGTTTCCGGCTTATGCGAACCGTGCAGTGACCGTGCGTTTTGGCGATCCGATTTGTGTGTCCGAACAACTGGCGGCCGCCGCCAAGCCGCGTCTGGCTATGGCGGCCTTGACCGATCAATTCGAGGCCGGCGTGCAGGCTGGTCTGGATCAAATTAATGTCCACAATTCTCACCCAGGCGGAGAGCCCTTTTAAGTATCGACTGAATTGATGGTTAGGCTCCCCGAATCAATTAGCTACTTCATGTCGGAGCCGTTACAGTCGCCCGCGCATGAGTGACGCCGACAATCCATCCCGTCCGCTGGCCAACCGCGGATTCTTGTCGCTGGTCATCACCCAATTCTTTGGTGTGGTAAATGACAACCTGCTGAAGCAGGTGCTCACCTTTGGCTTGGCTGCCGCCGGCGTGTGGAGCGGCGTGTTGGGCGATGGCGGTCAAAGCTGGGTGGCCATGGCGCTGGTGATGCCGTTTCTCCTGTTCGGTGCCATCGCGGGGCAGTTGGCCGATCGTTACAGCAAACAGCTGGTGACCCTGCGGGTGAAGCAGGCGGAGTTTCTGATCGTGGTGGTGGCGTTCGCCGGTTTTTATTTCAACAACGTCTGGCTGGCTTTGCTGGCGATGTTTTTGCTTGGCACCCAGAGCGCTTTTTTTGGTCCGGCCAAATACGGGGTGATTCCTGAGTTGGTGGCGGATTCCAAAATCAGCATGGCCAACGCCACCATCATCATGCTTACCAACGTGGCGGCCATCCTTGCCGTGGTGGTAGGCGGTGCTTTGTACGAGGCCTATCGCGGTCCGGCGGCCGATGGCGCGCCGGATGGCCAGCTCTGGCTGCCCGGCGTGGCACTATTGATCTTCGCCGTGCTGGGTCTGATATCGGCTAAGCAAATGCCGACACTGCCGGCCAGTGCCCCGGGCATGAAGGTGCAGTGGAATTTTTTTGCGCCCTACATCCAAACCATCCGCAAGATGCTCGCCGGCGAGACTCCGATCCTGGTCGTGTGCGTTCTCAAGGCGATGTTTTATCTGCTCGCCTATCTGGCGATGCTGATCCTGGCGGATTACACACTGGTGTTGGGGATCTCGGAAAAGAAAGTGAGCCTGTATCTGTTCGGCACCATTGGCGTGTCCATTGCGGTGGGGAGCGTGTTGGCGGGCGTCATTTCCCGAGGTGGCATTCAGCCGCGGCTGATTCTGGCCGGCGGCATTGGGTTTGGCATCGCGAGTTTACTTCTCGCGCTGGCGCCTTCCAGTTATGTGGTGATTCATCCGGCCGATGAGGAAAGGGCGGCGCAGGGAGTGGCCGGCCTTCCGGAAGGGGCAAAGGTGAGTTATTATCTGGAACGCTCCAAGGATCGGCTTGTTGAGTTGCGCGCGGACCTGAAACTCCACCAAGAAGGCATTGCACTGGATCAACGCCTGCAGGATGTGCAGGACGGCAACTATCAAGCCATGGTGATTTCCTCCGCCTATCTAAACACCTTCCCGAACCGTAAAGTGTCCCCGGACAAGGACAGCAACGGCACAGAGTTTTATCATCTCACCGAGGGCGAGAGTAAAAAACCGACTGGGCTGGTGGCCGTGCCGGTGGAGTCGCGCCAGAACGATCTTTGGTTTGTGGTGGGCTGCCTCTTCGTGGTCGGCGCCAGTGCGGGCTTGTATGTGACGCCACTGCAGGCACTGCTGCAAAAGCTGTCGCCGTTGGATTCACGCGGCCAATACATCGCCGCCTCCAACGCCATCGATACCGTGCTGGAAGTGGGCGGTATTGGCCTGTTCTTTTTGCTGCGTAATATCGGCGTGGGCTCGCAGGAGATTTTTTATCTCGTCGTGTTGGTCGCCGGTTTGACCATGGCCCTCTTCGTGGTCCGCATTCGACCGCACATTCACAAGCCCGAATGGAATTAAGGAAGCTTGCCCGTAAGTTGCATTTATTTGGCCGAATAGGCCACTTGCAGCTTGAGTAAACGCTTAATAGTTTTCCCCCAGTCCGCCGAAACAGATAGAGACAGGTGAACCAGATGAAAAAGAGGGCGTTTTTCATCTGAAAAATGCTGCTAAGGTCGCCATTTTTGCTGCGTGCAAATAAAACTAAAGTCGTGTTGGCGATTATAAACTTTTCTAAAGATTATAGTAGCGCCTCTCGGCAGCAATGGCTTACAGTCTCGCCTGACACCACTTTCTGTCCTGACGGACGGAGTATCCCCAACGCATGGTGTCCAGTGTTTTGGTGTGTGAATTTAAACTATATCCTCTAGGAGTATTATTATGATTTGGTTCTTAATTATCGGTGGTTTGTTGTTTGTCACGATGGTCAGTCTGTTTCTATTTATTAAGAAAATCAAGCCAGGTGAGGCCGGTGTGCGAACTGGTTTCGGTGGTATCAAGGTCAAGAAGGACTGGATGTATCGTGTGCCGATTCTTCAGCAGTTGCAGATCATGGATCTCTCTGTGAAAAAGCTGGAGGTCGTCCGTAAAGGTAAGGACGGGTTGATTTGTGAGGATAACATTCGCGCGGATATTGAGGTGGTCTTTTACGTGCGCGTAAATGACGAAAAGAGCGAGGTAGATGGGAAATCAGATTTTCACGATATCAAAACCGTGGCGACACAGGTGGGTTGCGAGCGGGCATCGGAAATTGAGCTGCTCAAGCAGTTATTTGAGGCGAAGTTCTCCGAGGCACTCAAGTCGGCCGGTAAGAAGATGCAGTTCGAGAAGCTGTACACCGATCGTATTCCGTTCCGTCAGGAGATCATCGACACGATTGGCAGCGATCTAAACGGTTATACGCTGGAGGACGTGGCGATTGATTACCTCGAGCAAACCCCATTGGATGCTCATGATCCCAATAACGTGCTGGACTCCGTAGGTCGGGCAAAGATTGTGGAGTTGACTGCTCAAATGGAGGAGAAAGAGAACCAGCGCAAAGTTCAAAGGGACGAGGAAATCAACAAGCAGAATACCGCCAAGGAAGAGGAGATCAACAGGCAGAACCGGGACATGGAGCTGCAGATCAAGAACAAGGATATTGAGACAGAGGTTGCTCAGCGCGAATTGGATCGGACAAACGAGCAGCACTTGGCTGCACAAACTCGTGAGGTGGAGGTGACCAAGGCGGAAGAGGCTGCCATAACTGAAAAGAGCGTTCAGGCTGCTCGGAAAGAATCCGAGAATGCCCGGTTGAGCACTGAAGAGGATGTGGAAGTTCGCACGGTGCAAAAGGATCGATCGGTGCAGGAAGCACGCGTGAATTTGGACAAGGATTTGCTGCGACTTGAGGAGGAGAAAAAGGAATCCGGTCAGCAAGCCGAGGTCGATCGTGAGCGCCGTGTGGGGTTATCGACGCAAGAGAAGGAAGCGGCCATCATCGCCGCCGCGTTTGGCGTGGCCGAGAGCAAGGCCGGTTTGGAGGCCAAGGAAAAGGAAGTGACCACCCAGCACCAACAACGACTGGATGTGGAGGCGGACATGAGCGCCGAACGGGCGCGCCGCGTGTTGAACATCGAGGCCGAGGCCCGCGCCGAAGCGGACCAAAAACGCGACCTCATTGCCGCGCAAGCCGATTACGATGTACGCCAGAAGAAAGCTGATGCCCTCAAGTACGAGGATGTGACCAAGGCGGAAGCCGACAAGCTGGAAGCCGAGCAAACGGCCGAGCAAATTCAAATCACTGCCGATGCGGAAGCCAAGGCGAGTGAGAAACGCAACCACGCTATGCAACAGGAAGCCGAAGGAACGGCAGCCATGCAGGCAGCTGCCGGTTATGCCGAGGCCAATGTGATGAAGGCCAAGGCCGAGGCTAAGACGGTCGATGCCGAAGCCGAGAAGGCTCAGGGATTAGCTGAAGCCGCCGTAATTGAGGCACAGGGTAAAGCTTCCGGTACAGCAAAGGCTGCCGAAGGCGAGGGCGAAGCGAAAGGCATCGCCGCCAAGGGCACTGCGGAAGGTGTGAGTATCGAATCCAAGGGTGTGGCCGAAGGTAAATCCGTGGAAGCGATCCGGCTGGCCGAGGCGCAGGGCGCCGAGAAGATGGGCCTTGCCGAGGCACTGGCCAAGACCGAGATGGCTAAGGCCATCGAGCTGTTCAATAAGGCTTCTCAGGATCACGAGGAATTCCGCCTGCAATTGGATAAGGACAAGGATGTGGAGTTGGCCGATATCAACATCAAGAAGGATATTGCCGATGCTCAGGCTCGCGTAATGGGCGAAGCGCTCAAGAGCGCGAACATCGATCTGGTGGGCGGCGAGCAGGACTTCTTCGACCGTGTGGTCTCCTCCGTGAGTCAAGGCAAGGTGGTCGATCGCTTGGTCGATAACAGTCAGACTATCACCGACGTGAAGAACACCTTCTTCAACGGCGACCCGGATCATCTGAAAAATAAATTGGCCGGCTGGATTAAGGCATCCGGCCTAAAGAGCGAGGATGTGAAGAATCTCACTATCTCCGCATTGTTGGCTTCCATGGTATCCAAGACCGAAGACAACTCGCTTCGCGGGCTAATGCGGGCGGCCGAAAAGGCTGTGCGCGGCACGGAAATTGGCAGCGAGTTGGCGAGCACGATCCTCGGCGACAAACTCGGCAAATAATTCACACAATTGCCCCGGTCATTGGCCGGGGCAATTGGGGCTCTATCCATGGCGGAACCTCCCGACAGTGGAAATACCGGAGAAGGCGCACCGACCGCGCTGGAGGGCGGCGCTTACGATCTCATCAAGCAGCGCCTGAACGACCAGGGCGCTACCCTGCGCGAGGAGCTGGGGAAACTGGATGAGCGCCGGGCACAGGTGTTTGGCTCCAAGAAACTGGAGCTTAAGAAAATGGCCCGCGTGTCCACGCAACTCAATTGTGAGCCGCGGGATATGATTCAGTTGGGTCACGATCATTTCCTCTTTGGCTTCAATGTTGAGCTGGGCCTTAAGCAGGGGCAGCTGAGCGACGTATTCGCCGTATACGATTACGACGAGGCTGCGGAGGAATTCAAGGAAGGTGATCTGTCCATCCTGCATGATGCTAAATTTCAGGAACGGTTTGGCGTCATGTTTTCAGTCAACAAGGATGCCCGCTTTCATCGGTTTGCCCAGGTTGGCTCGAACTTTTATATTGTGTTCCGCACGGGCAGCAAAGTGGGGGATGTCACAGTCTATAAGTGGCTGATTAATGCTGATGGCCAACTGGTTTATGACAATGATAGAGCGGCCAACGAATACTTAAACACTGCGTTTCCAGCGGAGTTTAATTTCCAATGGATCAACCCCACACCGAGTGATGTTCGGCACGGTGACAATCCGCATGTATCGATTCAGGATCGGGTTTTTGTGGAATGTGTGGGCGGCGATCTCACGATCAAGATCGAGGACAATACAGCCACGGGGGACGGCATTTACTCGGAACCGGTGGAGGATCGTAACCAGAAGTTGGACGATGCTGAGATTCAGTACGCTATTCAGGGCGCGTTGATCCTGATCAAAATTACGCCCTACCGGGAGAAGGTCACCCGGTATTTTATTTTCAACGAAAAGCTGCAATCCGTTCACCGTGTGGATTCGATCGGGCAATCCTGCATCCTGCTGCCCGAGGAGCATGGCTTAATCTTTCCGGATGGCTACTATCTACAGAGCGGCGAGCTGAAGCGTTACGAGGCCGAAGAGGGCGACATGTTGCTGGAACGGACCATGACCTCGCCGAATGGAGAAGATTATCTATACGTTTTTTTCAATCGCATGTCCGGCCTGTATGCCTTGATGCCCTATCGGTTGATTGAACAGGAAATCTCCGAGCGTATTGCCTGCAATGGATTTTCGTTGTTTCCGAATGGTGATTTGGTGAGCTTTCGGGCGGAGGAAGAGGCAATCAAGCATCACATGATTCAGGTGCGCCAATCGCCCTTTTATCAACCAGGCTTTGAACCGGAGAGCGGCGAACGCGATTCGTTGTTGTTTCAGGTGGGCAACAAAGCCGTGGTGAAAGCGATGGCGGAGTGCAATGAGGTACTGCTGCTGATCCAAAAGGAATCGCCATATGCTGATCTGTACGCAGACATGGCCGCCAAGGCAGGTAGTATTCCCAGCGCGCACACGTGGCTGGGATCCGAGGAGGGTGGTAAGATTATCGAAGTCCTCAAGGGCGTCGCAGAAACTGCGGAGAAAGCGATTGCGGAATTCGACAAAGTACGCCGCCTCAAGCTGGAGGCTCGTGAACGATCCGAGGATATTGCCAAGCGTTCCAAGGAACTCTTTAGCCAGGTGGGTCGGGCCAATTTCAAGTCCGTGGATGATTTTGTGGCCAATCTGGGTGGGTTGCGGCGGATGCGCGGCGAGATTATTACGCTGAAGGATGAGGTGCGTTTCATTGATACCGCAGCCATGGAGGCGCTGGAAGCGCAGGTGAAGGAGCAGGTGGATGTGCTCTCCCAAAAGTGCGTGGAATTTCTGCTGCAGCCCGAATCGTTGGATCCCTATCGCGAACGGGCTGAGGAACAGCGCGGGCGCGTGGATGGGGTCACTAAGGTGGCTGAGGGCAAGGAGCTGGAGGAGGAGATCACCACGGCGGGCTCGGATCTGGAAATGTTGATCGACATCGTCCGGAGTCTGTCGATTGACGATACCACCGAGCAGACACGCATCGTGGAGGGAATCACGGCGATTTATCAGGTGGTCAATCAGGTAAAGGAAGCGCTGAAGAACAAGATGCGCTCGCTGATGACGGCGGAAGGGGCCGCGCAGTTTAACGCGCAGATTTTGCTGCTGAGCCAGACGGCGACCAATTATCTGGATATGTCCGACTCGCCGGAGAAGTGCGATGAGTACTTCAATAATATCCTCAATCAACTTGAGGATCTGGGTGGTGACTTTGCAGATTTCCCGGAATACATCGAGCAGCTGGACCAGAAACGCAGTGAGCTGGAGACGGCCTTTGAGCAGAAACGCCTGCAACTGGAGGAGGCTCGCAATCGCAAGGCCACCGCACTGGTGTCATCTGCGGAACGCATGCTCAAGAGCATTGAGCACAAGCTCGGGACGTTTGAGGATGTCAATGACATCAATGGCTATATGGCTGGCGATCGGATGATTGATTCGATACGTGAACGCGTGCAAGAACTGCAGGCGCTGGATAAGGCCGGCGAAGCGGAGGGCATTCAAAGCCAGCTCAAGAGCATTCACGAGGAGGCCGTGCGTCAGCTCAAGGATAAGCAGGAGCTGTATGTGGATGGGCAGAATGTCATCCAGTTCGGAAAACATAAGTTTGCCGTCAACGCACAGCCTTTGGATCTTACCATGGTGCGACGCGGCAATGATCAGAATCTGCATCTGACGGGCACGCAATATTTCGATGAAGTTACCGACGAAGCCTTCTTGGCCACTCGCGAGGTGTGGGATCAAACGGTGGTGTCTGAGGACAATGAAGTTTACCGCGCGGAATATCTCGCCTACCTGTTGTGGCAAAAGCTGGAGCAGCAGGGCATCGACCGCATGACCGAGGTGGCGGAGATGAGTGTCGAGGAACGCCTTAAGGTTGTGCAGGACTTCATGGGCGATCGTTATTCGGAGGCCTATACCAAGGGTATCCATGATCAGGACGCCGAAAAGATTTTAGCGGCACTGCTCAGCACTCAAAGCGCCTTGCAACTCGCGCGGTATTACCCCCGCGCGCGAGCCTGTGCGGCGGTGTTCTGGAATAAATTCTGTGATCCGGATGCCGCGAAGATGATGCTCGCCCGTCTGGAGGGCTTTGCCACCCGTAACGAAATTTTCCCGGGCGATCCCACTCAGGCCGATTATGTGGCCGAACTGCGCGCCATGGTGGCGGCGTTTATTGAAGAAACCGGTTTATTCCCGCCCGAGGATGCGGATCCGGCCGGCGAATATCTCTTCTACGAACACACCAACGGCCGCGATTGGGTGGTCAGCCAGGAGGCCGACAGTCTGCTCACGGAGTTTGAGCGGCATCTCGTGAAGAAAGGTCGTGAAAGCGATTTTGCCAAGGCGCAGAAACCGCTTCAGAAGGATCCGCACAGTCATTATCAGCTGATCCGTGACTGGGTACGAGGCTTCCTGCTCGACCGAAATGGCGCCAACAAATACCTCGAGGAAGTGGCGGGACTGGTTTTCTGCGGCCACCTCCACAAACAGGCCGTGGTGAAGGCGGCTACCGGGCAGGTTCTGGAAGGTATTCAGGGCGCGCATGATGCAGTGGAAGAGGGCGGGAATTATCCGTTCGATTATCTGGCTTTCCAAGAGAAGCTCGGACGCTTTGCCCGCGAATCGGTGCCGCGCTTTGAGGCGTATCAGGAGCTGAAACAGGCGCTTATCGAATCTGAAAAAGAGGCGCTGCGCCTGCATGAATTTGAGCCGCGCGTTCTGTCATCCTTTGTGCGGAACCAGTTGGTGGATGAAGTATATCTGCCGATCGTCGGTGATAACCTTGCCAAGCAGATCGGTGCGGCCGGCGATGCCAAGCGCACGGACCTCATGGGTCTGCTGCTGCTCATCTCTCCTCCCGGTTATGGTAAGACCACCTTGATGGAATATCTCGCCAACCGCATGGGACTGATTTTCATGAAGATCAACGGCCCGGCACTTGGCCATGAGGTGACCTCGCTCGATCCCGAGGAGGCGCCCAATGCTGGTGCGCGTGAGGAGGTCAAGAAGCTCAACCTCGCGCTTGAGATGGGCGATAACGTGATGATCTACGTGGACGACATCCAGCACTGTAATCCGGAGTTTCTACAGAAGTTTATTTCGTTGTGTGATGCCCAGCGCAAGATCGAGGGCGTGTGGCGCGGCCAGCCGAAGACCTACGATATGCGTGGTCGCCGCGTGGTGGTGGTGATGGCTGGTAACCCGTACACCGAGAGCGGTGAAAAATTCCGTGTGCCGGACATGCTCACCAACCGTGCAGACACCTACAATCTCGGTGACGACATGAAAGGCCGCGAAACTGCTTTCTCCGGCAGTTACATTGAGAACGCAATCACTTCGAACCCCGCACTGCAATCGCTTGGTAAGGCGGCGCAGAAGGATATTCAGGCGTTTATTCGCATGGCTGAAACCGATCAGCGCGAGGGCATCGAATTGCAGGGTAATTTCTCCGCCAACGAACAAGAGGAATTAATCACCGTGATCAAGAAAATGATCACGCTCCGCGATGTGGTGTTGAAGGTGAACCAACTCTACATCGAAAGCGCTGGGCAGTCCGATGAATTCCGCACTGAGCCGGCCTTCAAAATGCAGGGTTCCTACCGGAACATGAACCGTCTCGCCGAAAAGGTGTTGCCGATGATGAACGAGCAGGAGTTGATGGATCTCGTGCTCGATCATTACAAGGGTGAGAGTCAAACGCTCACCACCGGCGCCGAAGCGAACTTCCTAAAGTTTAAGCAACTCATCGGCGTGATGAGCGAGGAGGAAGCGGAGCGTTGGGAGGAAATCAAGCGCACCTTCGGCCGGAACCAATATCTGCAGGGCGGCGACCAAAACGATCCCGTCAGCCGCGTGGTCAGCCAGCTTTCTCTTTTCAGCGGGGGGCTAGAGTCGATCCAGGACACGCTCAAGGAAGAACTTTCAAAGGAACGCACGACCACCATCGACACCAGTGCGTTAAGTGCTGATCTGGAAAACCTGCGCCAAACGCTGGCAGAGAATATTGCTAACGCTCCAGTCGTAGGAGGCGAAGGTGCTCCGGCTCCGGTTTCATCCAATCAGATGGAAGTGATTAGCGGGGCGATCGAGAAATACTTGGAGCAATCCAGCCAGGCGTCCGCAACGGCGGAAGGGAATCAGCAGATGTTGGCCGAACGCCAACAGGCCATGATGGAATTCATCCAGCAGAGCAACCAGCAATTGGCCCAAACGATTAACCAATCTCAGGCATCCGCTCAGGCCGCACAACTTCAGACGGCACTGCAACAGGTGGGTGCGTTATTCGGCAATTATCAAGAGAGAGTCACTGAATTACAGGGGCAACTGCGCGAGGCGCAGCCGAGCGAAGTGGTGGTGGATGTCAGTCAACAAATGACGCAGAACAGCGATGAACTGATCCAACAGATTTTGGACCAGCTTAAAACGGCTCAAGCCCAGCAACAGACTGAAGGACAAGCGCCGCCGGCCGAGGGGCAGGAATCACCTCCGGCGGAGTAGGGTGCTGAATTTCCACAAAAAAAAGGCCGGCGTGATGCCGGCCTTTTTGTTGAGATAAGTTAGTTATTTGTCGTCCTTACTCGATGGGAAGGAGATGTCCGGAAAGCTGGTCCATTTGTCATCTTCCGGATCACGAGCACTAGCGCTGACCACCGGGGCGGTGAAGCTCTCTGCATCCTCTTCCTCCTCGGTCTCAGCTTGTGGTGGCGGTGGCGCGGCAGCTTCCTCGGCGGTCGGTTCCGCTGGAGGCAGCGGTGGGATTTCTTCTTCGGTCGGGGCTGCTTCGACGGTTTCGCCGGAGGTAAAGGCCGATGGTTGGCTTACGAAGGATGAGCGGCTGCTGGTGAACGAGGAGTTGGAGGTAAATGAGCTGCCGCTGCTGCTGGAGCTTTCCTCAATCGGCAGAATGGAGGCCGAGCTGATGCCAGAGGCGGCCTTGTCTTCCCACAACACATGTACGGCGGGGACGAGGCCCATCTCAATGTGCACCTCAGTGAAGGTCAGCCGTCGAAGATGAACCTTGTCCTCCAGCGCCTCGGCTTTGAACAGGGAGGTGAGCACGGTGGAGAGCACTTTGTTATCCTCGTGCTGTTTCAAAAGGCGTTCTTTTTTGCGGGATCCGATTTCCGATTCGCGTTTCAGCACGGCAACGACCTTGGGGTTGAACCCCATCTCCAGTTCGATTGCGCTAAGCAGATACCCTGCCTCCTTGAAGACCCGCTCGGAGTCCTGGATTTTCTCCAGGCTTTCCATCATCTTTTCCTCGCTGTCGGCTTTAAGATCCTCGACGGTGCCCTCGACATCCGCGCGGATGTCGCGAATCGTCTCCGCGCCTTCCTCGATCATGGCGCGAATTTCTTCCGCCTTGTTTTTATAGGTCGTAACTTTGTTTTTCCAATTATCCAGAAACTTGGCCATGACAGTGCCTTCCCTTGTGGGTTGTAGTTCGCAGCGAGTGGGTAATCAAAGATTAGTCGAAAAGACGAATATAGGGAACATTTTTCGCCGAAAATCCGTGGGTTAATTCTTGGCGGTTATGGATCGGCTCGGTAGGATAATTTCCGTCCCAACGCTCCCGCCATTCGCGGGCAACGCATACCTGTAATTATGAAAGATCACGAGGTCAAAGCCCTGCTCCAGGAAACGCTGGAGGATTATCAACTCACCAAGAAAGAACGCAACGAACTCCGCGATTTGCTGGATAATGTCCGTGGCGACGAGCAGCGCCGCGCGCTTTATCGGAGCATGGCCTTTGATGCCGCCCGCGAAGCCCTTGCCAAGGCCGATGCTGGCCAACGCTTTCAGGTTTTGGATTGGCTGGAAGGCACGGTCAAAACCCTACACCCCACCGAGAATCTTCCGGCCGGCGGCAAGCGCGAGGGAGCAAAATCGTACTTTAGTCCGGATGACAATTGCGTGGGCAAGATCACGGAAATGTTTGGCACGGCTCGCGCCTCGGTAGATGTGTGTGTGTTTACCATCACGGACAACCGGATTGTGGATGCCATGGAGCGCGCCCATCGGCGCAATGTGCAGGTGCGGGTGATCAGCGATGATGATAAGGCCATGGATGCCGGTTCTGATATCGATCGGCTTGAGCGAATGGGAATTCCCGTGCGCGTCGATCGCTCCGAGCATCACATGCACCATAAGTTTGCCATCTTCGATAAATCAAAACTCCTCACCGGTAGCTACAACTGGACGCGCTCAGCCTCGCTGCATAACGAGGAAAATTTTCTCATTACCACCGACCGCGACCTGCTTAAGGATTTTACGCGGATGTTCGATAAACTGTGGCGCGACTTCAGTTGATCCATGAGTCAGCCTCGTCATCAACCGCGTAATACGCCCGACGTCAAGTTGCGGCTGCGTTTGCCGACCGATGGCTCAGTGGATTTGGATAAGCTTCGCACCGCACTGGAAGCCCAGTTGAAGACGGGTACGGCTTCGGCGGTGGCGGAACCGGTTGAGGTTGAGGAGCCGAAAGTCCTTTCGGAACTAGAAGTTCTGCCACAGCCTGAACCGGCCCGTGAACCCAACGCCGCCTGGGTTTGGGTCCGGCAAAACACGCCCACCACCGTTGCGTTGGTTTCGGCCGTCACCGCATTTGTATTGGCGGTGGTCTGGGCCGTGCAGAGTAACGACGGTGGCGTGGCCCATTCGCTAGTGAAATGGGTATTCGTTCTGGCTGCGCTTTCCTTTTTGGGCGCCTTTGGAACGGTGGTGTTTCGGAAGAGGAAGGAAGCTGCCGCCGCGGATGGCGAAACCCTCGCCGAGCCATTGGTTGAGCCAGAGCCGGAAGACTCGTTTCAGTTTGGCGTTTGGCTCAGTCAAAATGCGCCGACTTATGTGGCCGTATTTACCTTCGCACTGGCGTTCGTCACCGGGATTATTTGGGTCACGCTGAAGAGCACCGGGGAGGGAAATATATCCAGTTCGTTGTACTGGGTCATCGGCGTCAATATGGCGTTATTTCTCGTTAGCATGGGGTTTGTGCTGATACGGCAACTAAAAATTGCGGATTCCGCTGCAAGCCATGTTTGGACGAACGTCAAAACCGATCCCAAAAAAGCTTACCTGCCAGCACTGGGTTTTGTTGGAGTGGTGGTGCTGGTTTTTTTCGGGCTCACTCTTATCCAAGATACTCCGAGTACTGACCGGGCCGAGGACAAGCCTCTACC
This sequence comes from uncultured Verrucomicrobiales bacterium, assembly GCA_913048135.1. Taxonomy (GTDB): domain Bacteria; phylum Verrucomicrobiota; class Verrucomicrobiia; order Limisphaerales; family UBA1100; genus UBA1100. The sequence continues at coordinate 7,462 of CAJWVY010000010.1, read as the reverse complement.
CAAGACTCAACCGGGCGATTCCAAAAATATCCCCAAGGGAAACACCAATGGTGTTCCTGTACCGCCACCTATTCCCGCTCCGGTGCCGAAAACACCAACCCCACAAACGGAGTCCAAACCTTCGTGGTACCCGGCCGAAGGCGCACTGGGCCGGTTAGGCGGCGTGGGCGTGATGGGTGGTTTGCTAGGCGCGTTATTGCTGGGCGTGAATCGATTCCAGCGACGCCATTATCCCGATTCAGCTGCCCTCCAAGTGGCCTCGATTAAATATCATTTTGATTTCACCCGATGTTTCCGATCCTTTGTTGCAGTACATGGTGCCTTTGTATTGGTCGCTTGTGTTACGGGGGCCGTGTATGCTGCGAGCGCTGTTTGGACGAGCGCTTTAGAGAATTTGGGCCTCAGCTTTCTTTGGTTCATTGGCGGGATCGGTGCATCGGGCCTAATGGTGTTAGCTGGGGGGGCGGCCGGTTTGGATTTGATGACACAGCTAGATGGCGACGGGTCGTCTCAAAAGAATGGTTCGGCAGTGAGCCGGTATATTAAGCGCAAATTGTGGCTAATCCTGCTGGGCGGTTTGGGAATCGGAGCGCTTGGAGTGGCCTTCACCGACTTACCTTCATCGGAAGCGTTTCAACGCTTCTGTGCTGGTTCATTAGGTGTTGGCCCAATTGTAGCGTATTGTTGGGGCTGGACCAAGTTGGTGCAGCCTAAACTAAAAGCTCCAAAAATCCCGCAGCGTAAAGGAAAAATAAACCTGCCCGCTTTAATGGTTTTCAATCTACCATTCTTGTTCGTGTTGGGCGGGTTGCTGTGTTTAGGGGCTACCTTAATGTTTGGTATCGCTTGGAAATTTTTGTGGCTGGGATTACCACTGGGTATTCTTACAGCCCTGGGCTTATCAGTCAGTAACCGCCTCTTCCCGCGTGTTGTTCGGAAGTGGCACATCATTTTCGGAGGGGGAATGTGTGGGTTCTGGTTGGTTTTTTTCTCCGATAACAATCTCTATTGGTTGGTGTTCATCTTTATGACCGGTATGATGGCGAACGCGGAACAAACGGCTGAATTTGCCTCCACCGGTGAAGATCACGGATGGATGTTGATCCTGCCTGAACATCGAGGAGACTATCAACCCGTCATCAATCCCACCCGCGATGGTCTTGATGTGCGTTGGTTTCAGTTCGGTCTGGTAAGCCTGTTGGGTTTGGGGCTGCTAGTCTCAGCAATCGGGTTTATTTGGGGGTAAAGAGTACCAGTTAGGGTGTCCTTGAGATCGATTAACTTGATCGAATACCCTTGCGATTTTGGCCCTCTAAGGGCACATATTCTGCTGATGGGTGTTCGGGCATTCATTTATTTTCTGTTGAGCGCAGTTGTGTTGGCGGAGCCGACGCAGCATGACGCGATTCCGGTTTTGCTGCAGCGATGTGTGATGTGCCATGGGCAGACGTTGAAGGATGGCGGGGTGGATTTGCGCACGAAATCCTCAATGCTGGCAAGCAAGGCCATTGTTCCCGGTAAGCCGGAGAGCAGCCCGATGATTCAGCGCATCCTTTCGCGCGCCTGTCCGCCGGATAAAAATATCAGCATGGCGGGTATTGAGCGAATGGGCGACCGCGAGCTGCAGACGTTGCGGGATTGGATTGCGGCCGGCGCGCCGGAAGTGGAGCAGGTATTGAAACCGCAACAGGTGGATCCGGAAGCCCGAGAGCATTGGGCGTTTCAACCGCCCAAACGCGAGGAAACACCGCGGGTGAAGGCGGCCGATCGCGTGGTTAACCCGGTGGATGCTTTTCTGCTAGCAAAGCTGGAAGCCAAGGGCCTGTCGTATTCTGTAGAGGCGGACAAACTAACGTTACTGCGTCGGCTGACCTTCGATCTCACCGGGCTGCCGCCGACTTCCGCCGAGATGGCGGAGTTTCTGAAAGACGAAAGCCCCACGGCCGTGGAGAAAGTGGTGGATCGCCTGCTGGTATCGCCGGCTTATGGCGTCCGCTGGGGGCGGCATTGGCTGGACATGGCCGGCTATTCGGATTCCGAGGGCAAACGCAATGCGGACATGATCCGCGATCACGCCTGGCGGTATCGCGATTATGTGATCAACGCGTTTAATGCCGACAAGCCGTACGACCGGTTTTTGATCGAGCAAATTGCCGGTGACGAATTGGTGGACTACACCGATGCCGAGGCGGTGGATGAAACGGTGATTGAAAAGCTGGTGGCGACCGGCTTCCTGCGCATGGCGCCGGACGGCACGAGCGCCAATCCGGTGAACCGCGTGGAGGATCGCTTGCAAGTGATTGATGATGAGCTACAGATACTTGCCGGTGGGGTGATGGGCCTCACGCTCAAGTGCGCCAAGTGTCACGATCATAAATACGATCCCATCAGCCAACGCGATTACTATTCCTTCGCCGCCATCTTCAAGGCGGCTTACGACGAATATAACTGGCTCACGCCGCAGGCGTTTCGCAATCAATGGGCCGGCAGCAGTCGGCGACACCTAGCCGTGGCGTTGCCGGCCGAGCGCAAGGCAGTGGAGGATCACAATACCAAGATTGATGCGGAACTGAAACCGATGGAGGAACAGTTTAAAACGATCAAGGGCAAGGAGCGTGGGGAACTGAAAAAGAAAATCGATGCGCTTAAGGCGAAGAAAAAATCGATCCCGCTGATCCGTGCTCTGTGGGATCGCGGCGAATCTTCGCCAACGTATGTCAGCCTAAGGGGTAATCCGGGTAGTCCTGGGCCGTTGGTGAAAGCCGCCTTGCCCGCGGTATTTTCGGAAAAGCCTTTTAAGCCAGCCGCGGTTGTGGGGGGCAATAAGACTGGTAACCGCCTGGCGTTGGCGCAGTGGATTGCTAGTCCGGAACATCCGCTCACCGCGCGCGTGTGGGTGAACCGGGTATGGAAGCACCACTTCGGCCGCGGCATCGTCAGTAGCCTTGATAATTTCGGTAAGATCGGTGCGCCCCCCACACATCCGGCTTTGCTGGATTGGCTGGCACGGGAAATGGTGGAAAACCGGTGGAGTACCAAGCATCTGCACCGGCTCATTTGCACCAGCGCGGCGTACCGGCAGTCATCACTGAAAACCGAAACGGCCGCGCGATTGGATCCCGAGAATTATTTACTTTCCCGTATGCCCATGCGGCGGCTCGATGCGGAGGAATTGCACGATGGCCTGATCGCCATTACCGGGCGGCTGAATCCGCGGCAGGGCGGCAAGCCCGACAAGGTGCAGGTGCGCGAGGGCGGTTATGTGACCGGCGAACCGGGCGAAGGCGGATGGCGGCGCAGCGTGTACATCCAACAACGGCGGAAACACATGATGACGCTGCTGGAGACCTTTGACCTGCCGGCGATGAATCCTAACTGCGTCACCCGCATCAATTCAACCGTGGTGCAACAGCCACTGTTCCTGTTGCATGATAAAGTGGTGCACAATCTCACCCGCAAGCTGGCGACCGATTTGCAAAAGGAAGCGCAAGGTATCGAGCCGGTCGTGAAACTGGCGTTTGAACGCATTGTGAACCGGCCTCCGACGGCGGCGGAGCTCAAGCAAACCGTGTCGGCCATGAAGGGTCTGGAGGCCGAATATACCAAAGCCGGCAAGGACGGTCAGCGCAACAAAGCGCTCGCCGAAGTGTGCCACGCGCTGTTTAATAGCGCGGCGTTTTTGTACATCGATTAAGATGAATCCAAACACCATCAACCGCCGACAGTTTTTTGACAGCGTCCAGAACGGTCTGTACGGCGCGGCCTTGGCGTCGTTGCTCTCGCGCGATTTGTACGGGGCGGAGCCGCATCACAAGGCGCCGTTGCCGATGGACACGCGTCCGCGCCAGCCGCACTTTGCGCCACGGGCCAAGGCGGTGATTCAGTTCTGCATGCAGGGCGGGCCGTCGCAGGTGGATCTGTTTGATCCCAAGCCGGCGCTGGAGAAATTTCACGGTGCGGATGCCCCGGAGGAATTTACCAAGGTCGCCCCGGCCGGGCGCAGCATGAAGGGCAAGGTGATGCGCAGTCACTGGAAGTTTGCCCGCCACGGCCAAAGCGGCGCGTGGGTTAGCGAACTGCTGCCGCACACGGCCAAGATGATCGACGAGATCGCGATCATCCGCTCGATGTACAACGTGCACGAGAACCATGAGCCGGCCTGTTACAAGTGGCAGAGCGGCGAGATTTTTCCCGGCCACCCGACCCTAGGTGCTTGGGTAACCTACGGCCTCGGCAGCGTGAGCCAGAATTTGCCGGCCTACGTGGTGCTGGCCGATCCGCAAAACCGGTTGCCGGTCAACAACGTGGAGAACTGGATGAGCGGATATTTGCCGCCGCTGTATCAGGGCACGCAGATCAAGAGCGAGGGCACGCCGATGCTGCACATCAAGCCGGATTACCAGGAGCCCGCCGGTATCACCGCCGCCAAGCGCAATCTCATCAATGCCCTTGATCGCTTGCATAAATCCAAGCGCCCGAACCAGCCAGTGCTCGATTCGCGCATTGCCAATTATCAGATGGCCGCCCGCATGCAGGTGGAGGCCAGTGAGGCGCTCGATGTCTCTAGCGAGACCGAGGCCACACGCGAGCTGTACGGGGTTGGCGCGAAGGATACGGATAATTTCGGTAAACGCTGTCTCATGGCGCGGCGCCTCGTGGAACGCGGCGTTCGTTTCGTGCAGATTTATCCGCGCGGCCAAATGTGGGACAACCACAGCAACATCAAAACCTCACTGCCCGCCGCCTGTCGCCAAAGCGATAAGCCCTGCGCCGCGCTCCTGCGCGACCTGCGTCAACGTGGGTTGCTTGATGATGTGCTCGTGCTCTGGGGCGGCGAATTCGGTCGACTACCAATGGCCCAAGGCGATTACGCCAAGGCCGGGCGCGATCATGGTCCCAGTGGGTTTACCAGCTGGATGGCCGGTGGCGGAGTGAAGGGCGGCGTGGTGCACGGCGAAACCGATGACATCGGCTACGGCGCCGTACGCGATCGCGTGAGCATTCAGGACTGGCACGCCACCATCCTGCATCAGCTTGGCATGGATCACGAGAAACTCACCGTCGACCGCAACGGCCTCGAGGAACGCATCACGCACACATATCCCACCCGTGTGGTGAAAGAAATTCTTTAGCCATGATCCGGTTGCTGGCATGTCTGACGCTGGCCGCCGCGTTGCATGCTGAAGATTGGCCGTCCTTTCGCGGGCCGCATGCTGCCGGCGTGGCCGATGGCCAAAATCTTCCCGCTCGTTGGAATGCGCCTGCCGGTGAGGGTGTCCTGTTCAAGGTGCCCGTGCTGGGCTTGGCGCATTCGTCTCCGATCATTTCCGGTAACCGCCTGTTCCTGACTACGGCCGTCAGCAGTGTGGCGGATCCCACCTTCAAACCCGGTCTGTACGGCGCGGGCACGGCGGCGGCCGATCAATCGGTGCATGAGTGGCGCGTAATCTGTTTGGACAAGCGCACTGGCAAAACCCAGTGGTCGCGCGTGGCGGTGAAGCGCAAGCCAACCGATAAACGGCACATCAAAGCGACCTACGCCAATGCCACGCCGGCGACTGACGGCAAACATGTGGTGGCGTTGTTCGGTTCGGAAGGATTGTTTGCCTACAGCGTGGTGGGTGAGTTGTTGTGGAAACAACACCTCGGGCGCCTGGATGTGGGCGCGTATGACCTGCCTGAATACGAGTGGGGCTCGGCCAGTTCGCCGATCATCTGGCGCGGCAAGGTGTTCGTGCAATGCGATTCACAGAAGGATTCGTTTATCGTGGCGTTCGATGTGAAGACCGGTCGCGAACTATGGCGTACGCCGCGTGATGAGCTGCCTTCGTGGGGCACGCCCAATGTCTGGCCCGGGCAGGAGCCGGAGCTGGTCACCAACGGCTCGAAGTTTATCCGCGGCTACCACCCTGAAACCGGCAAGGAACTCTGGCGGCTTGACGGTAGTTCGAAGATCACCGCGCCCACGCCGGTGTTTGCCGGTGACCGCATCATCGTCGCCAGCGGTCGCCATCCCGAGCGCCCCATTTTCTGCCTGATCGGCGGCGGCCGTGGTAATCTCACCGGTGGCGAACATGTGGCCTGGCAAAACCGCCGCGGCCCCTACATGCCCACGCCGTTGATCTACCGCGGCAAAGTCTATGCGCTGAACAACAGCGGCCTCATCGGCTGTTACGATTTGAAGACCGGCCGGGAACATTACTTCGAGCGCATTCGCCATCGCGGCCACGGCTTCAGCGCCTCGCCCGTTGTCGCTGACGGCAAAATTTATTGTGCTGGGGAAGACGGTATTGTGTTTGTCCTGACAGCCGGGGAACAATTTCAGCCGCCCGTCGAATATCCCGTCGGCGAAACCCTGATGGCGTCTCCGGCGCTTTCCGATGGCGTGTTGTATTTGCGCGGCACACGAACGCTTTTTGCCATTGGCAAAAAGAAGGACCAGTAACCAACCCCTAATTTCTCTTTTTCGAATGCGGTTTTTTCGGTAACGTCTAATTAGTTGTCATGCTGGAACTGCAACACGGCCAATTTGGGAAAAACTGCTCGGGCTTTTCGCGTCGTTCAGCCTTGAAGGCGGGCTTTCTGGGCGCGCTTGGGCTTTCGAGTGCGGACCTGATGCGGTTGCGGGCGGAAGGGAAAGCGGCCCGCAATAACAAGTCGGTGATTCTCATTTGGCTGGATGGCGGTCCGAGCCATATGGAGACGTACGATCCCAAGCCCAAGGCGCCGAAGGAATATCGCGGACCTTGGGGGGACATGGCCACCAATGTGCCGGGCATTCGTTTTTCGGAAATGCTCCCGCTTCAGGCGAAGCACCTCTTCTTCTTCTACTACGACCTCCTCGCGCGGACCGAAGCGATGGCCGCGATGCCCGAGGGCTCGGCGCTCCCCACGTCGTATCGAACATCCTGGCGGCGGCCGCTCTGGCGCGCGCGGTCGGTGCGCCGCCGGCGGCGGTCCGCGACGCGCTCACCGCGTTCACGCTCGATCCGCACCGCATCGAGGTCGTCGCCGCAGAGGCCGGGATCACCTGGGTCGACGACTCCAAGGCGACGAACCCCCACGCGGCCGCGTCGTCTCTGGCGGCGTATCCGGGTGCGGTCTGGGTCGTCGGGGGTCAGCTCAAAGGTGTCGACATCACGGGCCTCGTCGCCGAGCGTGGGCCGGCGGTGAAGGCGGCGATCCCCTGGCTACCCTCACCGACTCCCTGGAGCAACTGCCGGTGGCCGGCGACCTGCTCAACCAGGTGCTGCACGCGGCCTGGTGGGCTGGGACGCTGAACACGGTCCTCGAGGACGCAGAGATCGCCGGCGCCAAGATCGCCGCCAACGGCATAAACGGTCGCCATCACGGCCAGCGAATTGTCGATCCAGTGCTCGCCCGGTTCGGCGACCGAGTAGCACAGGCGCGTATCGTCGATCTGCGCGGTGACCAGCGACGCACCGCCATTGGCCGCCGGGAT
>CAJWVY010000009.1 GCA_913048135.1 uncultured Verrucomicrobiales bacterium | reverse complement strand
AAGCTCTCGCGCCGGAACGGCCGCCTCTTCATCACGTCGGCGCACCCTGACTTCGGGGACGCGATGCCGTTCGATCCCAATGGCGCCATCTACTGGAACGGTCGCTACCATCTCTTCTACATCTTCCAGGACCACCAACTCGGTCATCGCGCCGACCATTGGGGCCACGTATCCAGCACAGATCTGCTTCACTGGCGCCACCACCCGACCCACCTCCTGGACGGGATGTACAGCGGCAACTGCTTCATCAACAAGGACGGCGTGCCGACAATCTGTTACCACCAGAAACATGCGGGGAACGCGATAGCGGTCGCCCTCGACGAAGACCTCAACCGGTGGCGCAAACTCGGTACGATCACTCCGGAAACCCGCGAGGGTGACCGGCATCACGAACGTTTTCGCTCGTGGGATCCGTTCGGCTGGCTCGAAGGGGACACCTACTACGCCATCTTCGGCGGCAAACAGCCCGGCATTGCAAAGTCGAAGACCCTGGACGGTCGCTGGGAGTACGTAGGGGACATGTTTGCAGACGGCGTCGCCGGTGTCTCGCGCAACGAAGACGTGTCCTGCGCCGACCTGTTCCGGCTGGGCAACAAGGATGTCCTGCTGTGCATCAGTCACCGACTCGGCTGCCGCTACTACGTCGGCGAGTGGCGCGACGAGCAGTTCCATCCCGAATCACACGCACAGATGAGTTGGGTGGATCACGCGTTCTTCGCGCCGGAGAGTCTGCTTGCGCCGGATGGCAGGCGGATCATTTGGCGGCACTTTTCTGAGAAAGGCGACACCGCTGATGTGTACACGATGAATCTGGACGGTGGCGATGTCCGACGTCTGACTGATTTCAAGGCCATGTCTTGGGCGCCGTATTATCATCCGAGTGGCGAGTATGTGGCCTTTGCTTCCAATAAATTGGGATTCTCAAATTTCGAAGTGTATTTGGTGGATGTTTTAGGCACGCGGGAACCGGTTCGTGCTACCTTTACCGATGGTTTTGATGGATTGCCGGTGTTTTCCCCGGACGGCAAACAGTTGTTGTGGACCTCCAATCGAACGGAGACTGGTAAGTCGCAACTCTTTATCGGTCGTTGGGATCATGAGGCAGCGTTGATCGCATTAGGTAAGGCGAAGAAAATTGATGTGCCCCAGCCTGATCTGCCGCCCGCTCAAAAGAAACTAGATCAAGCCAAGTTAAGCCATGAAATCACCGAGGCTGATATTAGGGCACAGGTGGAGTTTCTTGCTTCGGACGAATTTGAAGGACGTCTTACTAGTTCCCCAGGTATCCGGAAGGCGGCTGATTACATTGTTTCTCAGATGAAAGTCCAAGGCCTAAAGCCCGCAGACAAAGAGGGTACATTCTTAAATCCGATGTCGTTCAAATTCGGCGTCGAGGTGGAAAAGGATAAGAACGAACTGGTAATAATTGGAAAGGACGGAAAAGAGACGTCTTTGGTAGTCGGGAAAGATTTCAGCCCGCTTTCTTTTTCGGTCAATAATACCGTGGAAGCTGATGTGGTTTTCGGGGGATACGGACTTGCTGTCGCAGGGGACCTTGGGGAAGGCTATGACTCCTACGCGGGGCTGAACTGCACCAATAAATTCGTTCTAATGTTGCGATATGTTCCTGAAGATGTTTCTGAAGAGCGCCGCCAAAATCTCATGCGTAGTGCGGCTCTTCAGTACAAGGCGAAGGTGGCCGGTACGCAGGGTGCAAAGGGCGTCATCATTGTGGCTGGCCCGAAATCAAAAAATTCCAACAAGTTGATCCCCGTGAATCTGGATCGGGGAGCTGCAAGTACGGGAGTGGTGGCGCTCTCCGGTACGCATAAGCTGGCCAATGCCTTGTTGTCTGCTGGCGGCAAGGATGACCTGGCTAAGGTTCAGGCGGAGCTTGATAAGGAAAACCCACACAAGCCGTTTAGCTTTGATTTGCCCGGTGTTAAATTACGAGTCACCACCGCTGTGAAGCAGGTGCGACGAGAGGACAATAATGTGATCGCTTTACTGCCGCCTGGTGTGCCAACTGATAATCCGGAGTATGTGATGATCGGCGCGCACTATGATCATCTTGGTTACAATGACGGCTCACTTCAGCCTAAGGGCGGGGATCCTGGCCTGATTCACAATGGAGCAGATGACAACACTTCCGGAACGGTGGTCTTGCTTGAACTGGCTGCCTGGATGGCTGAGGCCCGAAAGCATAACCCGGAGAAATTCAAACGCGGTGTGATCTTTTGTTGGTGGACTGGTGAAGAACTCGGGTTGCTCGGGTCTGCCCAATACGCAAAGAATCCATTAATTCCGTTCAAACAGGTTGTTTCCTACATCAATCTGGACATGGTGGGGCGTATGAAAAACAATCAGCTAATCATGCAGGGCATGGGTTCATCTAGTGTCTGGAAGAAGATGGTTGAGAAACGCAATGTGGCGGCCGGGTTCAGCCTGAAGTTGAACAATGATCCCTATCAACCTACTGACATCACTTCGATTTATCCGAAAGGTGTGCCATCCATCGCGCTCTTTACGGGTTTGCACAAGGATTACCATAAGCCAACTGATGATCCGGACACGCTGAACTATGAGGGATTGGAACGGATCACCAAGTTTACCGGGCGTCTGATGATGGATTTGGTTGGTGACATGGAGCGGCCTGATTACGTGAAAGTGGAGCGCGGAAATCGCGGCACGGGCACGCGTAATTCCATGAAGGCTTACACGGGGGTCATCCCCGATTATGCGTCCGAGGTGAAAGGGTTGCTGATCAATGACGTGCGGCCCGGTGGACCAGCCGCCAAGGCCGGTATTAAGGGTGGCGACATCGTGATCCAGCTGGGCGCCAAGAAGATCAATAACATTTACGACTACACCGCCGCGCTCAACGACATCAAGATCGGTCAGGCCACCAAGGTGGTGGTGCAGCGCAAGGATAAGAAGGTTGAACTGACCATCACGCCCGAGGCGCGCAAATAATCAAAGCTGGCGGAACAGGTCCAGCAGACGTTCGCGGTTTAAACCGGGCGGGTTGTTTTCCAGTAGCCACCGCACGTCTTCCTTCGCCTTGGCGTTCTTCTTTTGCTTCATGTGCATCAACGCACGGTTGAGGCGTTCCTGCGGGGAATTAGGCTCGAGTAAAAGCAGTGTGTCCAGATAACGGATCACTGTGGCCGGTTCTTCAGTGGCATTGCTAATGCCAATCAAGTTGCGCAGCATGCGCACAATCATGTCCTGCTTGGTGGCAGGTTGAAAATGTTCGTCACGCAGTCGGACGCCCGAAGTGTTGAACACCAATTCCTCGGCCTCTTTACGGGAGATCACTTTGGCTCCGTCATAAACATCAATGATCGAAGTGGGTTTGCCATCGTTAATTTTACCCACGGCAAAATGGCCGGGCAGGGGGAGGCCTTGCAAAGGAATACCAAGGCGATTGGCGATTTCCATATACAACACAGCGAGCGTGATGGGGATGCCTTCGCGGTCATCGATCACCTCGTTTAGGTAGCTGTTGGCCCGATTGTAGTAATCGCCCCGGCTGCCATGGAAACCGCTTTGTTCGAACATATACCGGCCAACCGCTTCGAGTTTATCCTTTTCAGTGGCCTTGGGTTTGAGGGCTGATTGAATGGTGGCGGCCATGCTGTCGACAGTTTTCAGGTAATGCTCAATCTCGATCTCCCCGTTGTCGAGTCGGGCAATTAAGAGGGCGGCTCGGAGAAGATCGATCTTCGGCTCATCTTGGTCGAGTTCCTTGGTGAGGGCATCCTGCGTGGCGCGCTCATGGACAGTGGCGGCCAGCCAGCGCAGTTGGCGGGCTTGGGCCTCGAGCATTTCGGCTCGTTTGCGCAGGAGGTTTTGATTGATGCCGGCATGTGGCTTGAGCCGGTTGATTTCCTCCTTGGAGAAATCATCGGAGGGTTTCAGGGTGTTGATTTCCTGTTCCAGTTTTTCAAGTAGTTCGGCCGGAGGCGCGAGGCTGGCCAGTTTGGCGCCGTGACGGAACTTGCGAAATTCTGCTTCGGTTTCCCGGAATTTAGTCAGGCCCACACGGCCATCTTTTAGGCCGTCATCCTTGACCGTGAAGACTTTCTGATCGTTGACAAAGCAGTGGATGGTGCTGGGTTCATGGCGGACCTTGAGTGTGTTCCATTCGCCGGGTTTGTAATGTGGACTGTCGGCGTCCTTGAGAATTGTCCAAGTAAACACAGAGGGTCCATCAAAGCGGGTAAGCCGCAACTTGCCGCCGGTGGGATAAAACCCGTAATGCTTCTCTTTGCCATCAGCGCTGAATGCCAGTCCGGCTGCGCCAGCCTCATCATTAAGTTTGACCATCACTTCCAGTTCGTAGGGCAACGTGGGCGCCTTGAGGTTGGAGAGGCACAGGGAGCGTCCGCCAAACCCAGAGCCACTCTCCTTCACGGTGATCCGCCCGGCGCGTTGGCGCCATTGGGCGCCCATCAAAGGTTCCCATTCCTTGCCGTTCAGCGCGCCTATGGTTAGCCAACGATCCATCGGGACAGGGTTCGGTGTGGTGATCAATGGTTTCAGGAGATTCACCGGCATGGCAAAGCCGAGGTTGGCGGTGACGGTGGATTTCATCGTCATGATGCCATGCACACGGCCTTGGCGGTCGAGGATGGGGCCGCCGCTGTTGCCGGGCTCCACGGGAATGGCAAGCTGAAGCATTTCGCCCAACTCCATTTCACGTCGGGCGGAAAGGACGCCTTCCACCACACTGCCGGTCAGGCCCATGGGGTTGCCCAATGCGATGACCGATTCGCCTTGGAGCAGCTTTGCGGAATCCCCGAGCGGAAGCGGGGTGAGATTGCCGTCCTTGATCTTGAGGATTGCGAGATCGCGTTTGCGGTCGGAGGCGTGCACGGCAAGCACAGTCAATTCCTTGCCGTCCCAAGTGCGGGCCTTGATGGCGCGCGCTTCGCCGATGACGTGCAGGCAGGTGGCAATTAAATCCTTACTGATGGCGAACCCCGTGCCGGTGCCCTCACGTGTGTTCCCGCGTCCGCCGTGACTGACGGTGACCAGTGATTTACGGGCCTCGGCAGTCAGATCGCGGACGGATTTTGCCGGTGGCGGTTTGGCCGGAGTATCCTGGGAAAAGGCCGAGGGGCAGAAGATGAGGGTGAGGGTTAATATGAGTCGCAGCATGATGGAAATTGGCTCGTCGGAACTGAAGTGGAATGCTAGTTTTCAAGGGTCTGCTGGCGAGCGTTATTTATTCATGGTCCACGTCCGAATCATGTTGGTTTTGCTTTCTCTCGCGCCGTTTGTGCGCGCGGATGGGCCCTCGTTTCGCAATGAAGTGATGGCTGTGCTGGCCAAGGCTGGTTGCAATCAGGGGACGTGCCACGGCAATGCCAAGGGGAAGGGCGGATTCCAGCTTTCGCTGCGCGGCGAGGATCTTTGGGGTGATTATGCCGTGCTGTCCAAAGATCAACTGGGGCGCCGCACTAATTTGTTGGAACCGGAAAAGAGCCTGATGCTACGCAAGGCCACACAGCAGATCGCGCACAAAGGCGGGAAACGTTTCGCGACGGGGTCGGCCGAATACAACGTGCTTCGAGATTGGATCGCCGCGGGTATGCCGGAGGATATTGAGGAGGCGCCAGCTGTGGCGGGGTTGAAGGTGTCCCCAGTGAGGCAGGTCATTCGGTCTCCGGAATCCACAGTCCAGATTCGGGTGAAGGCTACGTTTTCTGATGGGAGTGTACAGGATGTGACGTCGCGTGCGGTTTATTTTCCATCGAATGAAAATGCTAAGGTGACGGCGGCGGGTAAAGTGGAGCGGCTTGAATTTGGAGAGGTCACGGTGTTGGTGCGCTTTCTGGAACGGCAGGTGCCGGTGACGTTGGCGTTTATTCCGGATCGGAATGATTTCGAATGGTCGAATCCGCCAGAGGTTAACTTTGTGGATCGGCATGTTTTTCGGAAACTGAAGGACTTGCGTTTGAACCCCTCCGGCTTGTGCAGTGATAACGCCTTTATTCGGCGTGCGTATCTGGATTTGCTCGGATTCATTCCGCCGCCGGAAGCCGTGGAGGCGTTTGTGAAGAGTAACGCAGCCGAAAAACGGATGCGGTTGGTGGACCAATTGTTGGCGCGGCCTGAGTTTGCGGATTTCTGGGCATTGAAATGGGGTGATCTGCTTCGGAGTGAGGAAAAGCAACTCGATCGCAAGGGTGTGCATGTCTTTCACGAATGGATCCGCCGGTCGCTGATTGAGAATCGGCCGTTAAATGAATTTGCTGCGGACATTGTCCGAGCTCGTGGGAGCACCTACCGTAATCCGCCGGCCAATTTTTATCGGGCCAACCGCTCGCCAGTGATCCGGGCCGAGAACGCCGCGCAGGTATTTCTTGGCGTTCGGCTCAAGTGCGCGCAGTGCCACAATCATCCGTTTGATCGCTGGACGCAGGGGGATTACTACGATTGGACCGCCATGTTTGCCGGGGTGAATTACGAGATGATTCAGGAAGAACGGGTGGATCGTCTGGATAAAAATGAGTTTATCGGGGAGCAAATTGTGACAGCGAAGACGGACACTGTGACAAATCCCCGCAGTGGGAAATCGGCCCGGCATCGACTGTTGGGTGGAGAGACTGTGCCGGCGCAGGCGGATCAATTGGATGCTCTGGCGGAATGGTTGACTTCGGGGGATAATCCGTTCTTTGCCCGAGTCCAAGTGAATCGTGTGTGGTATCACCTCATGGGGCGAGGGTTGGTGAATCCGGTTGACGATTTACGGCCGACCAATCCGGCCAGCCACCCGGAGTTGCTCGAGGATCTCGCGGATGACTTTGCCAGGGGCGGATTTGATCTGCGGCAATTGATCCGTCGCATCATGGCCTCACGCACCTATCAACTGACGCATTTGCCAAATTCGGGAAATGTGGATGACGAGGCGAACTATGCTCGGACCATTCCCCGGCGGATTGAGGCTGAACAGCTGCTCGATTCCATTGCCATGAGTGTTGGCGCATGGCCGAAATATTCCAATCACCCGCTGGGCACACGCGCCGGTCAAATTGCCGGCGGACTGGCGCCGGGCCGACGGCGCGGCGATAAGCCGACATCGGCGGATGTGTTACTGGGCACATTTGGGAAGCCCGAGCGCCTGATCGCCTGCGACTGCGAACGCAGCAAGGCGAATACGTTGCGGCAATCATTCGTCATGTGGTCCAGTCCGGTGATGAATGATTTGATCACTGAAACGAGTAATCATGTTGCTGTGATCATGAAATCAGATCGACCGGTCGAAGGACGGATTCGCGAATCGTTTATGCGCATTATTTCCCGTGAGCCAAAGCCGGTGGAGATGAAACAGGTGAAGGATTTTTTGAAAGGAAAAGACGGCGATCGGGAGGCTTGGGAGGATGTTGTGTGGTCGCTGCTGAACACGAAGGAGTTTTTGTTCCGATGGTAGGATTGAATTCAAATCGCCGAACTCTGCTGAAAGTGGGCGGGCTGGGATTGCTTGGGTTGACTATGCCCAATGTGTTGCGGGCGGTGGAAAAGGCTACGAAAGGCCCCAAGGCCCGGGCTAAATCGGTGATCTTTCTGTTTCAATATGGCGGCCCGAGCCATATCGACATGTTCGACATGAAGCCTGATGCGCCGAGCAGCATTCGTGGGCCGTTCAATCCGATTTCCTCCAGTGCGGACGGCATTCAGGTATGTGAGAAACTGCCGAAGACGGCGAAGATCATGGATAAGGTGTCTGTGATTCGGTCGGTACATCATACCATGAAAAATCATAACTCGGCCGGTTACTACGCCCTAACTGGGCATGCGCCGCCGAGTGATGATCAGCGCCTGCGTGAGTCGTTGGCCTTGTATCCGGCGTATGGTTCGGTGGTTGATAAATTAGCTCCCTCGGACGGTGCGATGCCAACCTTTATATCGTATCCGCACGTTATCGCCGATGGCTCGATTACTCCCGGACAGGGTGCCAGTTTTCTGGGGAAGCGGCATGATCCGTTTTTCTTTCAGGCAGATCCAAATGCGAATGATTTCGCGCTGCCGGAATTAACCCTGCCCAATAATCTTTCACTGGATCGCTTGGCGGATCGGCGTGGGCTGCAGAGCCTGATTGATCGACAGGCCGGCATTCTTGAGGCCTCTGCGGAAGCGCGAGGCGTGGATGCGCTGTATCAAAAATCATTGTCCATGTTGTCGTCGCCCAAATTGAAAGCGGCCTTCGACTTGTCACGCGAAGCCGCGCCGGTTCGGGAGGCGTATGGCCGGAGCACCTATGGGCAGGGTTGCCTGTTGGCCCGGCGGTTGGTGGAGCACGGGGCGAAGTTTGTGACGGTATATTTTTCCAAATCCATCGGCGGTCGTAGCACGACCGAAGGGGGATGGGATACGCACGGGTTCGATAACACGCGGATGTTTCCCATCGTTGAAAAATATCATTTCCCGATCACCGAACAGACACTGCCGACGTTCCTGAACGATCTTGATGACCGCGGCTTGCTCAAGGAAACATTGGTGGTCTGGATGGGGGAATTTGGCCGGACCCCGAAAATCAACGCCAACAAAAGCCGGGATCATTGGCCTCAGTGTTACTCCGTGCTGCTCGCGGGCGGCGGGGTGAAGGGTGGGTATGTCTACGGGGCGTCGGATAAACACGCGATGTATCCGGACGATAAACCGGTCACTCTCGGGGATCTTTCCGCTACCATGTATCATTTGCTGGGCATCGATCCGGCTACGGAAGTGCATGATACGCAGGATCGACCGTTGCCCATTGCCACCGGGGAGCCGATTCTGGACGTAATCGGCTGATAAAATCGCATTGCCACGGGCGGCGGTCGGCGTAGGGTCTTCCCATGAGTGCACACCCCCGTATTGAGGTGCTCGATTGTTGCGAGACCTCCCGACGCGAATTCCTCAAGGCTGCCGGTTTGGGCGCAGCTGCAGTGGTCGCGGCCCCGTCCGTGTTCGCCAAAACGAAGGCCTCCGAACCGGAGACGCTGGTCACACAGCTGTACAAGAGCCTGAATGACAAGCAGCGCAAAGGAATTTGTTTCCCGTGGGAACATCCCCTGCGGAACGCCATTGACAACAACTGGCACATCACCAAGTCCGCCGTTGGCGATATGGAGGATGACCAGGTTGACCTCTGTAAACAGATTTTCAACGGCCTGCACAGCGACGAGTATCGCGATGTCGTTTACAAGCAGGTGAAGGAAGATTCGCCCGGTGGTTTCGAGGACAGTGCAATTGCTATCTTTGGTGAACCCGGTACGGGCAAATTCGAATTCGTGTTAACCGGCCGGCATGTGACCCGGCGTTGCGATGGCGATTCCCTTGAGGGTGCTGCATTTGGCGGGCCGATTTTTTACGGCCACGCCGCGGATGGCTTCAATGAAAAGGCTGATCACAAGGGCAATGCCTACTGGTTTCAGGCCAAACGCCCGAACGAGTTGTTCCAAGCGCTCGATGGCAAGCAGCGGAAGACCGCTTTGCTCGGCCGTTCACGCGGCGAGAAGGGGGCTAAGACGGTTCAGTTGACCGGTAAGAAAGAAGGTTTGCCCGGCTTACGCACGGCGGACATGAGCAAGGACCAGCAGGGTCTCATGCGCGAAGTGATGAAAGACATGCTCGCGCCGTTCCGTAAGAAGGATGCGGACGAGTCGTTGAAGCTGATCGATAAGGCCGGTTTCGAGAATCTTCACATCGCCTATTATCAGGGCGAAAACATTGGGAACGACGAGGTCTGGGATGTGTGGCAGGTGGAAGGACCATCCATGCTTTGGTACTTCCGGGGTAAACCCCACGTGCACACGTGGTTGCACATTCGCGACGAAGCTTAAATCGTCAAAACAACAGAGTTTTCACCAAGGCCTGGCAGCAGTCGGGCCTTGTTTTTTTGTTTCATTGCGCCAAGCTGAACAGATGAATGGAGTACGCTTCATTGCGTTGCTGAGTGCGGTGTGGGTGCCGCTGCTTGGGGCGGGTGATTATTCCAAGCAGGTGCTGGCTGATAAGCCGGCATTGTATTTCCGTTTTGATCAGGTCGAGGGCAGTGTCATCACGCCTGAGGTGGGCGGTCTTGAAGGTGCATTAGCCGGTAACGCATCGATCACCGAACACGGCCCGCGCGGCAAAGCGTACCCCGATTTTACCGCAAAGAATGCTGCTCTCAAATTGAATGGCGCGGGACAGTTTTTGCGAATCAAGGATCCCGGTGCCGAGAGCATTCTCGATTTTGCTCAGGGCGATTCCATTACCATGGAAGCGTGGGTGAATCCTCAAACGATTGGCAAGTACTCCTACGTCATCGGCAAGGGGCGTACGGGCAATCCCGGCCAGAAAGCTGACAATCAAAACTACTCACTGCGTTTGGCTCAGCTCGGGAGTTCAGCCGGCATTACGTTTTTATTTCGGGACGCCAAAAATTCCGGTGACAATAGTTGGCATCGGTGGACATCCAAAACCGGATTCGCACTGGGCGGTTGGCATCACGTGGCGATTTCCTACACTTTTGGCAAACCTGAAACGATTCGTGGGTATATTGACGGTGAACCAGTTAAGGGTGTTTGGGATAAAGGCGGCGCCACCGATCAGGCTCCCTGGGTGGATGACGATGAATTATGGGTTGGCGCCGCGCTGGGCGGACAGATCGGCAGTACGCTGATTGGTGGTGTTGATGAGGTTGCCCTCTATCGCCATGCAGTCAGCGCGGAGCGTATGAAGAAACGGTATCGCTTTAATGCACCGCGCTTCACCTTGCAGCCGGAGAAAGCGCCGCGAGATCATGTGCGGGTTGATTTGCATGAAGGCGTCAGTGAAAGTTGGAACCTGATCGCAAATGACCCTGTGGTGAGCTTTCGGGAGCCGTCTTTTGCCATCCCGTTCCTGCCGAAGAAATACAACGCTCGAGGCATCATCGAAGATCGGCCCGACGTGTTTCTCCTGCGGGCGGAATCTTCGGTGGAAATACCGAAAGGCAAAGTGCGGGTGCTATTGCGCTCGCGCACCACGTCACGCCTTTGGCTGGGCGGGAAAGTGGTGGCGACCTTGGGTAAAGCGTTAACCAGGACAAGTGCGCACGGCAAGGTCTCCGCAGAGCCGGCCGATCTGGGGCCGGTGACGCGGTTGTTGCGGCCGGGCACTCAGGAAACGGTTGTGGAAGTGGATTCCGCAGGTGGGGTTCAGCATCTGTTATTGGAGGCCTTTGTCGGTGGCGCAGGAAAGCGACGTCCAGAAACAGGCGAATTGTGCGTCGCTGTTTCGGTCGACGGGAAACCATTTCAGATAATCTCCCCCGAGGGCTCTTGGCAGTTAACGGATTCCAACTGGCGCCAGCAATATTTGGTCGCGCAAGAGCGGATGCGGTTGTTTAACAGCGAACGTCGGGCGTCGCTTGGGCAAAAGGAAAATGAACGATGGACGGCTCGTCACCAGATCGTTCGTGGATGGACCGCTAAACGCCTTCAAGTTGCGGTCCCGGCGGCGATCGAGGGCTTTCCGGCCCAGAATCCCATTGATCATTTTATCAATGCCAAGCTGAAGCAGGCCGGGCGTGACCCGATGCCATTGACGGATGATGACGCCTTTTTGCGGCGAGCATCGCTTGATGCCAATGGAATTGGCCCATGCGAATCGTCTCAAAATCAACTCATGGAAGATCAAGGCCCGAACCGGCGCGCCAAAGCGATTGATCGCCTCTTGGACAATGAACTCGCTTGGGCGGATCACTGGACGAGCTACTGGCAGGATGTGTTGGCGGAGAATCCAAACATTCTGAAGCCGAAGCTGAACAACACCGGCCCGTTCCGGTTCTGGATCCATGAATCCCTACAGGACAACAAGCCGATGGATCGGTTCGTTACGGAGCTAATTATGATGGAGGGCAGTCAATACTACGGCGGCCCACGTGGTTTTGGGGTGGCCACGCAGAATGATGTGCCAATGGCGGCCAAGGCGCAGGTCGTAGGGCAGGCGTTTCTCGGGATGCAAATGAAATGCGCGCGCTGCCATGACGCGCCGTTTCATTCCTACAACCAAAAGGATCTCTTCAGCATGGCCGCCATGCTGAGCCGTAAGCCCGTGGCCGTCCCCAAGACCAGCAGTGTGCCGGTGGTGCCCGGACATAAATCGCGTGTGGAGGTGAGCTTGGTTCCAGGGACGGCGGTGAAGCCCGATTGGCCGTTTAAAGCTGATGTACTCAGTGAGCCGATCTCCAATGATTCACGGGCGCAACTGGCAGCCATGATTACGCATGGTCACGGGGAACGGTTTGCGGAAGTGATCGTGAATCGAGTCTGGCAGCGCTATCTGGGTTGGGGATTGATGGAGCCGGCGGATGACTGGGAGAATGCCGTGGCATCTCATCCACAGTTATTGAAATGGCTCGCTCGCGAGTTCCTTGTGAGCGGTTATGATCTGAAACATGTGGCGCGGTTGATCATGAATTCGCACGTCTATCAAAGGCAGGTGGATCCATCGTTCACTGCAGCCGGGGAGGCTGGAGAACGGGTATATGCCGGCCCGGCCCGTCGACGTCTCACGGCCGAGCAGGTGGTGGATTCGCTTTTCGCCGTGGCAGGCAAGGAGATGGGCGTGGAACCGCTCACCTTGGATATCAATGGTCGCGGCACGGTCGCGACATTCCTGAATCTCGGAACGCCCCGCCGCGCTTGGCAATTTACATCGCTTTCAAATGAGCGCGACCGACCGTCACTCGCCATTCCTAAGGCGCAATCGGTGGTGGATGTACTGCAAACCTTCGGCTGGCGTGATGCTAGGCAAGATGCGCTGACACGTCGGGACCATGAACCCAATGTCCTCCAACCCTCGGCACTGGCCAACGGCATTGTGGGGCGCCGCATCGCGCAGTTGTCCGATGACAGTGCCTTCACGGAATTGGCTTTGCGATCGGTGGATTGCCGGGAGTTGGTGCGTTTGATTTACCAACGTGTGCTGGGACGCGCCCCATCAGAGGAAGAACTCATCACCATGGATCAATATCTTTGCGTCACCTACGCCAATCGCATTGTAAAGAACGCGCCGCAATTGATTCGTCAGGAAAAGGTGCTGGATGTTTCCTGGAATAATCATCTCTCAGAGGAAGCCAATCGGATCAAGGTGGAACTGGAGAAACGCGTGCTGGCGGGCGATCCGCCGACCAATCGATTGCGGCCTGAATGGCGCGAGCGACTGGAAGATGTAGTGTACGCGTTGGTGAATTCACCAGAGTTTATTTTTGTGCCATGATCGATCGTCGACAATTTCTCGCCGGAACAGCCGCCGCGGCCGCAATGCCCTCAGTGTTGCATTCTGCGCCGCGGCCGGATTTTGCGCCGGGCAACGTGGAGCACTGCATCCATATCTGGCTCGGTGGCGGTGCGTGCCATGTGGACACTTGGGATCCGAAAATTAAAGGCGATCCCAAGCTTAAAAAGCCGGGCTCCTATTATGATGCCATCAATACCTCGGTGCCCGGCTTGCAGGTCTGCGAGCATCTCAGTAATTGCGCGAAGGTGATGGAGCATTTCTCGTTGTTGCGATCGGTGCATCATGAGGCCGTGGATGAACATGCGGCTGCCACCAATGAGATGCACACCGGCCGACCGGTTAGTGGGACCATCGTGTACCCCTCCATCGGCTCGGCGGTAGCGCATGAACGGGGCAAAGCCACCGACGGCGCACCGGCTTATGTGGTAATGGGGTATCCGAATCTTACTCGCGGTCCGGGCTTTCTGGGGGCCAAGCATGGGTTTGTCTACCTCACGAATACGGAAAATGGACCGGCAGGTTTGACGCGTCCGGCGAATATCTCCACCTCGCGACAGGATGCGCGGGATCGCCTGTTGGGTGTGGCGCGGGAATCGTTTGTGGAACGCAATCCGAAAGACACGGTGATTCGCCAATACAATGACGCGATCGGGGAATCGCAGGAGTTGATGAGCGGCGAGTTCATGGGAGCCTTTAACCTGAAATCTGAGCCGGGCTCATTGCGTAACGCGTACGGTGGCGAATTCGGCCAGCGTTGCCTATTGGCGCGTCGATTGATTCAGCGGGGTGTTCGCTTTCAGGAAGTGTCCTTCAATTTGAATTTCGTCAATGGCACGGGCTGGGATACGCATAATGCTGGCCAATTAAAACAGCACTTAATTATCCAGCAACTGGATCAGGCGTTGGCGACGTTGGTGACGGATCTGAAGACCCATAAGCTGCTCGATAAGACATTGATCGTGGTGTCCACAGAATTTGGGCGTCCGCCGGAATTCGATGGCGGTGGCGGGCGCGGACACCAATCGCGAGCGTTTACCGTTGCTCTGGCCGGTGGCGGATTGAAGAACGGCCAGGCGATTGGCGTGACTGATGAGATTGGCAAGAAAGTGGTCGAGCGTCCGATATCTGTGCCGGACCTGTTTGCCACCATCCACTGGGCCATGGGCGTGAACCCTAGTAAAAACCTGTATGACGGCGATCGCCCTGTCCCGATTACCGATCACGGCAAGCCCGTGAAGGAGTTGTTTGTTTAGTGTTTGAATATGGTGCGGCAAAAGGAGGTCTAGTGCAGCGCATGGGTTGGTTTCGGGTAATTTTGTGTTTAGTGGCCGGTAGCATAACTGTGACTGCGGCGGTGGATCCGGCCAAAGTTTCGTTTGCCAAGGATATTCTCCCGTTGCTGGAAGATCATTGTTATGCCTGCCACGGCGACGGCGAGACAAAGGGAGGGTTGGCGCTGGACGTATTCCAAACGGAAAAAGACGTCCACCACGGCTACAAGATTTGGGAGCAAATTCGTAAGTTGGTGGCCGCCGGGGAAATGCCGCCGGAAGGCCGGAAGAAACGTCCCAATGGTGAAGAGCGGGACTTGCTGGCAGATTGGTCGCGCCATTCGCTGGATACCTTTTACCGAACAGCTCCGCCGGATCCTGGTCGGGTGACGGTTCGGCGGCTGAACCGGAGTGAATACAATAATGTTGTACGCGATTTGTTATTTGTGGATTTCAAGCCGGCCAAAGATTTTCCAGCGGACGATACGGGATATGGATTTGATAATATTGGTGATGTGCTTTCGATGTCGCCGTTACTGATGGAGAAATATCTGGATGCCGCGGAAACCATTGCCGCGGCGGCTGTCGTGATTCGGCCGAAGGAAAAGGAGCCCACTGAATTTCAAAAAGAGTACTTCAAATTACCGGTCGCAAAGGATGCCGAAGCGGTTGCCTTCGGTGAGTTTGTGGCAAAATTTATGAGGCGCGCTTATCGGCGTGAGATTCGGGATGCTGAGATAACTCGCATGCTTGCGGTGAGCAAGGCGGCGGCCGGCGAAGGGGTGCCACTTGAGATGCGTGTTCAAGTGGTGATTCAGGCGGTCATGGTTTCCCCGCATTTTCTTTTTCGCTGGGAACTGGATGGGGCGCCATCAAATCCCAAGGCAATCCGGCGTCTGAATGAATACGAACTAGCTTCTCGACTGGCATTTTTCATTTGGAGCAGTGTGCCGGATGATCGCTTGTTGGATTTGGCGGCCAAAGGGGCGCTGCGTAAGCAGCTCGAATCTGAAGTGCAGCGAATGTTGGCTGATTCCAGGGCGGAAGCGTTGGTGGAGAATTTTGCCGGTCAATGGCTGCAGTTGCGCAATTTGGATATCGTGCGACCTGATAAAAATCTGTTCCCGGTTTACACCCCGGAATTACGTGAGGATATGCGTCGGGAAACCGAGTTGCTCTTCGTTGATGTTTTGCGAGGGAACCGGCCGCTCACCGAATTATTGACTGCGCGTTATTCGTTTGTGAACGAACGTTTGGCTGCCTTGTATGGCTTGCCAAATATTCAGGGAGAGGCGTTTCGTAAAGTGGCGTTACGCGGAAACACACGAGCCGGAGTCTTGGGGCATGCCAGTGTGCTGACTCTAACCAGTGACCCGGACCGCACATCGCCGGTAAAGCGGGGTAAATACGTGCTCGATAATATCTTGGGCACACCACCACCGCCACCGCCGCCAAATGTTCCGGAATTGGAAGAGGCCGGTGAGATTAAGGGCACCATGCGCGAACAAATGGCCAAGCACAGCACCAACGCCGTATGCGCCTCTTGCCATAAGAAAATGGATCCGATTGGGTTTGCGTTTGAAAACTTTGACGCCATCGGGCGTTACCGAACGGAGGACAATGGCGCGCCTGTGGATGCGGGCGGGCAACTTGATAGTGGCGAGCCTTTCAGAAATGCAGCGGAGCTGCGGGCGATTTTTGCGACTAAGAAATCGGATTTGTTCATCCGCTGCGTCACGGAGAAGATGCTGACTTATGCTCTGGGGCGCGGGCTTGAATATTACGATAAAAGGCCGGTTGATAAAATTGTTGAGCGGCTGAAGGGCAATGAGGATCGATCGTTTCACTTGGTGATGGGTATCGTGGGAAGCCTGCCATTTGATATGAAACGTGGCGAAGCAGCCCCATAATGTCGGCTTGTTTATTGAGCGAATTCAGGCTAGATTACCTCTAAGTAACGCGTAGGAACAATGAAGCAACTTTCACGGAGAACATTTTTGCGGGGTGCTGGAACGGCTATTGCTTTGCCGGCACTGGAGGCCATGATCCCGGGCAAGGCGTTGGCTGCGGGGAATGTGAAATTTCCAACGCGCATGGCGTTCGTGTACATTCCCAATGGCGTCATTCAAAAGGACTGGAACGTCAAAGGCGAAGGCACCGGATACCGGATGTCCCGCACGTTGCAGCCCTTGGAAAAACATCGGGAAGATTTGCTGGTCTTTAGCGGCTTGGCGCATGAAAAGGCGGAAGCCAACGGTGATGGTGCCGGGGATCATGCACGGGCCAATGCTACTTTTCTGACGGGCTGTCAGGCGCGCAAAACCAGCGGGGCTGATATTCGGCTGGGTGTCTCAGTCGATCAAGTGGCGGCACAGCGATTGGCGGGCAAAACCCGGCTGCCTTCACTGGAGTTGAGCAGTGAAGGCGTGCGATTGAGTGGGCGATGTGATTCCGGTTACAGTTGTGCGTACCAGTTTAATTTGGCGTGGAAAAATGAAACCACGCCTGTGCCGCCGGAATCCAATCCCAAGAAGGTGTTCGACCGCCTGTTTGCGGGCGGTTCAGCTAAAGAGGCTTCGCAGGAGCGCAAGCGACGCATGGCGTTGCGGAAAAGCATTCTCGATTTCGCGATGGACGATGCGAAGCAATTGGAGAAGCGCCTTGGTTATACGGACAAGCGAAAGCTCGATGAGTATCTGGAATCTGTGCGGGAAATGGAGCGCCGCGTGGAGGCTATGGCGGAGTCCCCGGTGGATTTGCCGAAGGGTTTTTCTGTCCCTGCTGGCAAGCCCAACGATTACGGGGAGCATGTTCGGCTTATGGCGGACATGATGGCCTTGGCGTTTCAAACAGATTCAACGCGTGTAATTTCCTATCTCATGGCGCACGATGGATCGAACCGGAGCTATCCGGTGGTTGGCGTGAAAAGCGGACACCACAGTCTGTCCCATCACCGCGACAATGCCGAGAAGGTGAAGTCGTTGGCTAAGATCGATCGTTATCATGTGACGCTGTTTGCTCATCTCGTGGAACGTTTGAAAACCATTCCTGAAGGGGAAGGCACTTTGCTGGATCATTCCATGGTCGTATATGGCGGTGCAATTGGGGATGGGAATCGTCACACTCATTATGATTTACCCGTTCTGATGGCCGGTAAGGGCAATGGCGCGATTAAGCCGGGGCGGCATGTGGTCTATCCCAAGATGACACCGATGGCTAACCTGTTCCTCAACATGCTCGATATAATGGGTACGTCAACCGATCAATTGGGTGACAGCACGGGCCGCTTGAAGGACTTGGCTTAGTCACTTCTCGGCTATTGCGAGCAGTGTGGTGAAATGCGGTGGTTCTTCTTCTCGGGCGGCTTCGGTGATTTCCGCCTGCTTAAAGCCAGCTTCAGTGATCCATTGGTGCAGCGTATTTTTCGGGAAGCCGAGCCAACGATCTCCGTATAAATCCCGAGCCTGTTCGAATTGGTGTTCGAGCAAATCCAGAATGATCAAGCGTCCGCCCGGACGCAGGATTCGGTAGGCTGAGGCCAGTGCCGCTTCGGGGTTCTCGGCGTGATGTAAGGCTTGGCTGAACAGAGCCACATCCACTGTCTTGGCTCGGAGGGGAGGGTTTTCGATGTCGCCATGGCGAAACTCGAGGTTCTTGAGGCCGTTTTTTTCTGCTTTGCGCTGGCCGAAATCCACGATGTGTTTGGAGTTATCCACGCAAATGACCTTGCGGGCATTACGGGCGAGGAGTTCCCCGACCAAACCCTCACCGGAACCAAGATCCGCGATATCAAGCGGAGGCACAAGCTGCAGGAGTAGTTGGCCGAAGGCCTGCCAGGAACGGCCGGGACCATATTTTTGATCAAACCGGCCGGCGACTTGATTGAAATACACTTGGGCCTGCTCACTGCGTTGCTCGAGCACGCGCTTGAGATTGCGGCCGTCCTGTTCGTGTTCCCCTCCTTCGCTGGCTATTTGCCGGGCCAATTCAAGGCATTCGTGGGCTTGACGGGTGGTCTTTGGATTAATGCGGTACAGCGAGCGCTTGCCGTCTTTTCGAAACGTGAGCAGGCCGTTTTCCTGAAGCACACCAAGATGGGTTGAGATACGAGATTGGCCCAATTCGGTGATTTCCTGAAGTTCATTGACTGAGAGCTCCTCGCGGCTCAGTAAAGCGACCAGTCTAAGTCGGGTGGCGTCGGTAAGCGCTTTCAGAATTTTCAGGGATTGGCTCATGGTGGAGAAAATTGGTTTGACGCTCCTTCAAAATTTAATATCTTTTAATCCGGATACGTCAATATGTAAATTGACATCCCTTGAAATCTCATGGCTAAAAGTTACATATTTTCCTCTGAATCCGTTGGTGAAGGTCATCCGGACAAGGTGTCGGACACCATCAGCGATGCAATCCTAGATGCGTGTATGGCGCAGGACAAGAACAGCCGCGTGGCTTGCGAGACCTTTGTGAAAAGCAATGTCGTCTGCGTAGGGGGCGAGATCACTACCAAGGCAAAGTTTGATTATGAGCAGGTGATCCGAAAGGCCATCCGCGACATTGGTTACGTGAATGACGATGATGTGTTTCATGCGGACAAGGTGTTCATCAATAATTACCTCACAGCGCAAAGCCCGGATATTGCGCAGGGCGTGGATGCTCGTAAAGCAACGGGCAAGGCGACGGCTGAGCAGGGCGCGGGCGATCAAGGCCTCATGTTTGGATATGCCTGTGACGAAACTTCGGAGCTGATGCCGGCGCCGATTATGTATTCCCACCGATTGGGGCGTCAGCTCACCAAGCTTCGCAAAGCCGGAAAGGCTAAATGGCTGCGGCCGGATGCTAAGACGCAAGTTTCTGTTCAATATGTAGACAACAGACCAGTGAAGGTTACCAGTGTGGTGGTTTCCACACAGCATGCTGCCGATGCCAGCAACAAGGTCATTCGTGACTTCATTACACGGGAGGTCATCGAGAAATCAATTCCCAAAAAGATGCTGGCTAGGGACACGCAGATTTTAATCAATCCCACTGGACGGTTTGTTGTCGGTGGTCCAGAAGGCGATAGCGGTTTGACGGGCCGTAAGATTATCGTCGATACCTACGGCGGTATGGGACGCCATGGGGGCGGCGCTTTCAGTGGTAAGGACCCCAGCAAGGTTGATCGTAGTGCGGCATACATGGGGCGTTATGTGGCTAAGAATATTGTTGCTGCGGGACTGGCTACCCGGTGTGAAATTCAATTTGCTTATGCGATTGGCTATCCCAAACCGGTTTCGGTGCACGTAGATACATTTGGAACCAACACCGTGGCTGAAGGGAAAATTGTTCGTGCGGTTAACAAGGTTTTTCAGCTCAAACCGGCTGATATTGTGAAGCACTTGAAGCTGCTTCGACCTATTTATTCGTTGACCACGAATTATGGTCACTTTGGTAAAAACCAAAAAGATATTACCTGGGAGAAAACCGACAAAATAGCTGCCTTGCAGCGTGTGATAAAATAGGAGGAATACAAATGACGATGACGCTTGAAAAACAAAAAATGGATTATCACGTTCGTGATATGTCACTGGCTGATTTTGGCCGGAAAGAAATCGATATTGCCGAAATGGAAATGCCGGGCCTGATGGCCACTCGAGAAAAGTACGGGCCGGAAAAGCCCTTAGCCGGTGTAAAGATCATGGGCTCACTGCACATGACTATCCAGACCGCTGTGCTGATCGAGACCCTCGTGGAGTTAGGTGCTGATGTGCGTTGGTGTTCCTGCAACATATTCTCCACGCAGGATCATGCGGCTGCGGCCATTGCGGCCGCGGGCGTTCCAGTGTTTGCCTGGAAGGGGGAGACTCTGGAAGAATACTGGGATTGCACTTTTAAAGCTCTCACTTGGCCGGATGGTTCCGGGCCGGATCAAATCGTTGACGATGGCGGGGATGCAACGCTGCTGATCCACAAGGGGCTGGAGTTGGAAAACGGTAGTGATTGGGTTGATTCTAAATCTGACAGTGAGGAAGAACAGGTTATCAAAAACCTGCTTAAAAAGGTGAATGCTGACAAGCCTGGTCACTGGAGGCCGGTGGCGGAGGCGGTTGTGGGCGTGTCCGAAGAGACTACCACGGGTGTTCAACGTCTGATACAAATGGAGGAACGAGATGAGTTGTTGTTTCAAGCCGTTAATGTCAACGATTCGGTAACTAAGTCTAAATTCGACAATGTCTTTGGTTGCCGCCACTCATTAGTGGACGGCATCAAACGGGCGTTGGATGTGTTGGTCTCCGGCAAAGTAGCGATGGTGTGTGGCTACGGCGATGTAGGCAAGGGCTCGGCCGAATCGCTTGCTAATGAGCGCGCTCGGGTGATGGTGTCTGAGGTGGATCCCATCTGTGCACTGCAGGCTTGCATGGCAGGTTATCAAGTCACGACAGTTGAGGATGCGCTTACTGAGGCTGACATTTTCGTTACCACCACGGGAAACAAGGACATTATCACTGCGGACCATATGGCTCGCATGAAGGATCAGGCGATCGTCTGCAACATTGGCCATTTTGATAATGAAATTCAGGTGGCTGGTTTGGAGGCAATGGAAGGGGTCACGCGGGAAGTCATCAAAGACGATTCCATTCCTGGCGGTCCTGTGGATCGGTATACATTCTCGGATGGTCATTCAATTTATTTATTGGCTGAAGGGCGTCTCATTAATCTAGCCTGCGCGACTGGGCACCCGAGTTTTGTTATGTCCAATAGTTTTACGAACCAAACGATCGCGCAGATCGATATTCGTAAGAATCCTGATCGTAAAGTTGGTGTGTACCGCCTTGATAAACAACTCGATGAAGAGGTGGCACGACTGCACTTGGGTAAGTTGGGTGCGAAGTTAACCGAGCTTACGCCTGAACAGGCGGATTATATTAGCGTCCCGGTTGAGGGGCCGTATAAGCCTGAGCATTATCGCTACTAAAAAGCGAGGTATTTCACGGCGGGCTTCGGCCCGCCTTTTTTGTGGGCAGATTGTACCCTTAGGCGCATGATGCGCGTGTGGCGCAACTAACGATGAATCCTCCTTGCGGCGGGCAATGGGTTCGACATGTGGGGGATGTGATGGAGTTCACCCTCTGCGGCCTTTCGAGTTCTGCCGGAGAACTTCGTGTTTTTCTTCGAACCACTATTGGACGTGGGCGCCAAGTGCGGGAGGAAATAATCCGCGGAATTGAAGAGCCTGGTGTGCAGTTGGAAGGCAGTTGGCGTGATGTGCCCATGCGTTTTGATGGCGTTGTATGGTCGGTGGAACTGGCCTTGACGGAGGTGGGGTGGTTTCAATCTAAGGCTTATGCAGTCGATGCAGAAGGCCGACAGCACTGGCCCGATGGTGATAACATCGGGCTCTCGGTGCATCCCAATTCCTGCCGCACGGCCAATACCATTTACTGCGCTTTCCCGCGGATGTTTGGCCTTACGAAAACTCGACGTGAAACCGCGTCAATGGATCATGATCCACGAATCACATCGCTGGATGACCAAGGCTACACGGTGATCCCTCCGGGTGGTGGTTTACGAGATTTGAAAGCCGAGCTGCCGCACATTTTTGAAACGCTCGATTGTCGAATCCTCCATTTGTTGCCCGTGAATCCGACGCCGACCACATACGCGCGGATGGGGCGTTTTGGCAGTCCCTATGCCTGCGGGGATTTGACGGCTATCGATCCTGCCTTGGTGGAATTCGATAAGCGAACGACGGGCGTGGAGCAATTTCGTGAACTGGCAAGGGGAGTGCACAGCCATGGTGGTCAGTTGTTTTTGGATTTGGTGATCAATCACACAGGCTGGGGCAGCACTTTGCAGGAAAATCATCCCGAATGGTTCCTTCGCGAACCCAACGGTGATTTCGCCAGCCCTGGTGCGTGGGGCAACGTGTGGGCAGATTTAGTCGAGTTGGAGCCCAATCATCCGGAACTCTGGGAGCACATGGCTTCGGCGTTTCTTGAATGGTGCCGGCGCGGTGTGGATGGTTTTCGCTGTGATGCCGGCTACAAAGTGCCGATGCCTGTCTGGCGTTATATCACCGCCCGTGTGCGGGAGCATTTTCCTGACACTGTTTTCCTGCTGGAAGGATTGGGTGGCGGCTGGGACGACACCGCGGCATTACTCACAGAGGGCGGGATGCAATGGGCTTATTCAGAGCTCTTTCAGGAATACAACGGCGAACAGGTTGCCGGCTATTTGGAGCATGCGCTGACGCAAAGCGAACGCGTTGGCACGCTCATTCATTACAGTGAAACACATGATAACAGCCGGTTGGCTTCCAAAGGACGGGCATGGTCGTTGTTGAGAAATCGTCTCTGTGCCCTCACCAGTGTGAATGGTGGGTTTGGATTTGCGAACGGAGTGGAATGGCAGGCGGATGAACAGATTAATGTTCATTCCGCGCGTGGGCTGAATTGGGGTGCTGACGACAATATTGTTTCTGAGCTGGCTCAGCTGAATCGGTTAATCAATCAACATCCGTGCTTTCGAGATGGGGCAAGACTGGAGCGCCTGAGCGACCCTGAAAGCCCTCTGTACCATTTGTGCCGTACTTCGGCTGATGGAGCGTCTGAAGTCAGGGTTCTGGCAAATCTTGATTTGGATGAAGCGCAATCCATGGATGATGGAGTGACCGGTTGGATTGACCTATTATCAGGCAAAGTTTTTGAGGGTGGCCAAGTTCTGCCGGGAGACGTTCTTTGCCTTGCTCCTGAGACGCCTGAATTGGGTGGTGATCTTTATGAGGAGAAACGTGCTCAGGCAGCTTGGGCGTACCAGTGTCTTTCGGTTCGTTTTGAACCGGAGGAGTTGGGTGGGCTGCAATGGTTGGAGCTGGCGGAATTGGCAGCAGCCAATCCGGCTGAGTTTGTGGCGGCAATTGCGACTATCCAGAAAGCAGATCATTCCAGTGGTTTGTTGGCGCAATTGCGGGAGGCAGCCAGGCTGGAACAGTTTCCCCAGCTCAATATCTGGAGGCGCCGCGATGCCTCCCGCGTAATGCCGGTGCCCGCGGGGCATTGGTTGGTGGTTTACGATGACGCCCCGTTTGAGGTTTGTTTATCGGGAAGCGATGGAACGCGTCAATTGAGTTCTGTGGGAATGGAGAATGTTCATGTGGCTTCATTTGGTCCGATGACAAGGGCGGGGCGCTACCAATTAGGATTCCGAGAAAGGGGTGATAAAGAGTCCTCAGTTGGGGGTAGTGTTGAAGTTGTTGGTTCAGACCCTAGCGATGAATCGTTTGATACGACAACGGTACGGTGGGTTGAGGATACGTTGGAGGCGCCGGTGGCCTTACTGACCAACGGACGCGGGGGCATGGCGCGAATGCCGGTGGATCTGGGCGCGATCAAATCAAAGTATGATTGCCTATTGGGCGCGAACCTTCATGCCGATGCACCTGTGGATCGGCATGTGTTTGCCAAGCGAATCCGCTTATGGGCTGTGGCGGATGGATTCATTAGCGCCTTGGACGCGACAAATCTCATTCACTTTGAACCGGGCCCTCCGGCACGGTGGCGGTTTTTGGTGAGTGCCGGTGATTTTCGGGCGGTCGAAGTGGAAGTCGAGGCCGCCATGCCTGCGGAGTGTAATGCCACGGTGCTGACATTTCGGCGGCTGGATGAAGATCCTGTGCGCGGCCGTAAGTTGCTCGGGGATAAAGAGTTTAGCCTGACGGCGCGAGTTGACTTGGAGGATCGCAGCTTTCATGGGGAAACACATCTCAGCCGGGAAGGGGAGTCGTATTTCAATGAGTGTCTGGAATGTGGGGGTGAGGGCTTTGTTTTTGCGCCGGCAGCCGATCGTGTGTTGCGTGCGGATGTCGACCGCGGACGTTTTCACGCCGAAGCGGAGCCGATTTACAACGTGGCTCATCCAGTTGAAGCGAGCCGGGGACAAGCTGGGGCAGGGGATGCGTATAGCCCGGGATGGTTTGAGATACCGTTAAAGCCTTCTGAGAAATCTGTTTTGACATTATCCGCTGAAGCGGAACCCGTGCCTCCGCTTTCAAACAAGGCAACGCCAGTTTCTTTCGAGGGACGTCTGCGAAATTCGATGGAGGCCTTTGTAGTAAATCGTGGAGAAGGCAAGACGGTAGTGGCCGGATATCCGTGGTTTTTAGATTGGGGTCGTGACACTTTTATCGCCGCGCGCGGCTTGTTGGCAGCGGGTTGGAGTGAAGAGGTGTTTGGGATCGTGAAGGCGTTTGCCCGGTTTGAAGATCGTGGTTCGTTGCCAAATGTTTTGAACGGCGATAACGCTTCCAATCGTGAGACTTCCGATGCGCCACTGTGGTTTGGCAAGGTTTGTGCCGAGTTGGGTGAGAGCGCGCAAGAGGATCTGTTTTCTGGAAGGATGGCCGATGGACGGACCTTGCGCGAGATCCTTATTTCGATTGGGCGGGGTTACCGTGATGGAACGCCGCAGGGGATTCGCATGGATTTGGAGAGCGGTTTGATTTGGAGTCCTTCGCATTTCACGTGGATGGATACCAATTATCCTGCCGGTACACCTCGTGAAGGCTATCCTGTCGAAATTCAGGCTCTGTGGATTGAATTGCTTGGTCTTTTGGGCCTCTTGGACCCTGAAGGTGGCTGGGGTGATTTGGAGCTTCGCGCCCGTGAATCGTTGAGGAATTATTTTTGCCGAACACCTTCCGGTTGGATTGCGGATTTATTGCCGGCTGCTGAAGGCGTGGGACCATCGGATGCCCCTTGTGATGATGCATTGCGTAGTAATGGCCTGATGGCGGTGGCCTTGGGGGCTGTGCCCCTTTCAGTTGGCCGAGCCACAGTTTTAGCCGCGTGCGACCATTTGGTAGTACCCGGAGGCATCCGTTCTCTGGCGCCTCTTTCAGTGGCAGTACCTTTGCCAGTGCGGTCGCACGCCGGGGAATTACTGAATGATCCAATTCAACCTTACTGGGGTCGCTATGAAGGGGATGAAGATACGCGCCGCAAACCGGCCTATCACAACGGCACTGCGTGGGGGTGGCAGTTACCATTCCTAAGTGAATCTATCATGCGTTGCTGGCCGGGGGATGAAGGGGCACTCAAGGCAGCTCGCTCCTATTTGTTAACGATGGAGCCCTTGTTAAATACGGGCTGCATTGGGCATCTTCCGGAGGTGATGGACGGTGATGCGCCTCACACCCAACGAGGCTGCGACGCGCAGGCTTGGAGCGCCACGGAGGCGTATCGTGTGTGGCAATTACTGCAGAATTAATTTTATAAAATGAACGACGCTAAAAAATTCGATGCCTTGTTGGATGGATATTTCAAGCAGACATTGGCTGCGCGGCCGGTTTGGGCAAATCACTTGGGAATGCGCGCCGCCGAGGGGCTATTGGGTGAGCCTTCGTTAAAGGCGATCCGTGTCGACGAAAAACGCCGGCAACAACTTCTGGCTGATATGGACCAGTTGGCGCCTTCCGCTTTGAGTGCGGAACAGCATCTTGATCGGTTGGCGGTTCGGGCCATGGTGTTGGCGGAATGTGAGGATTTCGATCGTGGAATTCATCGGCTTAACCCAAATGCGGTCGATCACGTGTTTGGAGCGTTGCTGCATGAATTGCAACGGGGTGAAGATGAGCCGACCCGGGCACGACGTAATGTGCGGGCGTTGTTGGGGCAAACGCCCAAGTACCTGCGACAAGCAGTGCGGTTGGTTGATCGACCTGAACGTGTATGGCGGCGGGTAATGGATCAAACTGCGACAGGCGCAGGAGCGTTGTTTGAGGCGGTGAGTTCCTTTATGGGGGATGATGCAAGGCGCTTGATTGCCGCAGCTCAGAAAGCCGTTGTTCAATATCATGCTCAGGTGATGTCGCGGCCTTTGGCGGCGAAGAACTCATTTGCGTTGGGGGCAAACCGACTGCAGCGGAGAGTTCATGATGAACTAGGGCTGGATTACACTTTGGGACAGGTTGAGGCACTGGCATTGAGCGAAGCGGATCGGATAGGTGGTTTGTTAGCCAAGGCTTGTGCCAAACACGGGCGGGGGCAATCAGCGGAATCAATCATTGAAAAGGCACGCTCTGAGTGGAAGCCAGAGGGCGATTTGTTGGAGGTGTATCGCAAGGAAACGAATCGGGTGGCGTTGGGTTTCCGGAAGACAAAGGCGGTGAGTTTCCCTAAGGGAGATGAATTACAGGTGCGCTTGGTGCCGGAGTTTATGCGACACTTGTATCCGACTGCGGCATATTCCTCGCCGGGACCGTTTGAGAAACGGCAGCGCGGCATTTTCTGGGTGAACGATTTGTCACTGGCAAAATCTTCGGCCGCAGAAAAGTTATCCGAAATACAACAACATTTCGGTATCTCGCTGACGGCGGCTCATGAGGCTTATCCCGGGCATCATTTGCAGTTTGTTACGGCTAACGGTCACACCCGGAAGTGGCGGCCGCTTTTTGCGCATGCTGTTTTTTATGAGGGTTGGACATTGTGGTGCGAACAGATGATGGCCGACCTGAAGATAGACCGCTCGCCGTGGACGGCCATCATTCAATTGCACGATGCCTTGTGGCGAGTGCATCGAATCTTGGTTGATTTGCGCCTCCAAACGGGCCGGTACACTTACGAGCAGGGCGTCAAACATTTGATGTCAAACATCGGATTCACCAAGGCACGCGCTGAGGCTGATGTGAACTGGTACACCAGTTCGCCGGCCGTGCCGATGAGCTATTGGTTGGGCCGCCTCGAGAATGCTCGTTTGCACAAGCGCCTGGTTGAGGGGCGAGGATGGAGTCTTAAGCGGTTTAACGATTGGCTGCTATCGCACGGCACGCTGCCGCAAAGTTGGCTAGAAAAATACATGCTCGATTAGCAAATCGAATTTGCAAATTGCCCGCGATTTGCGACATTCCGCGGATGGAACTGCTTCCGTTTGGTGATTTGCCCCCGTACAAGCCGCGCGCTTTTGTGCCGGCCGATTTCAAGGTGTCCGGCTGGGACGCGATTGAGCCGTTGTTTGATCAACTGGAAACTGATCTGGATGCGTGTGGTAGTTCAGAATTGCTAGAGGGATGGCTGCTGAAGGTTAGCGAGTTGGGAGCGATTCTCGATGAAGATGGGTCGCGCCGATATATAGCCATGACCTGTCATACCTCCAAAGAGGAGGCGAAGGGGGCGTATCTTGATTTCGTTGAGAATATTGAGCCGCATTTGAAGGAACGTTTTTTTCAACTGGCCAAAAAATTTGTAGCCCATCCACAGCGCGCACATTTGCCGGCGGAGCGTTATGAAATCTTGAATCGCGACTGGCAATCCATGGTAGATTTATTCCGCGAAGAGAACGTGCCGCTGGAGACGGAGGAATCGAAGCTAGGCCAGCAATACCAGGAAAAGATGGGGGCCCTCACTGTTGAATTCCAGGGCGAAGAAAAGACGCTGGTGCAAATGGGGGTGTACTTGCAGGAGACAGATCGGACCGTGCGGCAGGCAGCGTGGGAATTGGTCGCCAATCGGCGCCTTGAAGTGGCTGAGGAATGCGACCGGCAATTTGATGAACTGAAGGATTTACGAATCCAAATTGCCGGGAATGCAGGGTATGGCGATTACCGGGATTTCAAGCATATCGCCAAGGGCCGGTTTGATTATCAGCCCGAGGATTGCTTCAAGTTTCATGAAGCCGTTGAGAAGGTGGTGATGCCCGCGTACAACGAGCTGCTGGCGGACCGCCGTTCAAAGCTGGACCTGGACAAGCTGCGGCCGTGGGATACTTCGGTGGATCCGGATGGATTGGAGCCGCTCAAGCCGTTTAGTGAAGTCGAGGATATGGTCGCTAAGACCAAGGGCATTTTTGATCATGTAGATGATGAACTGGCCGCGGGTTTTCAGACTATGCGAGATCAGAGTTTGCTCGACTTGGCCAACCGCAAAGGCAAGGCCCCGGGCGGGTATCAAAGCAGCCTTCCGGAAGCGCGTTTGCCGTTTATTTTCATGAATGCTGTGGGCTTGCAGCGTGATGTGGAAACATTGCTGCACGAAGCCGGTCATGCTTTCCACACCTTGGCGGCCCAGGGTGAAGATATTCACGAGTACCAACATGCTCCGCTCGAGTTTTGCGAGGTGGCCTCGATGAGCATGGAATTGGTGGGGAACGAGCATTTGGAGGAATTTTATTCCAGCGAAGATTGTGTGCGGGCGCGCCGGCAACATCTTGAAGGGATCATCAGCTTGTTCCCTTGGATTGCCACAGTTGATGCATTCCAGCACTGGATTTACACACACCCGACACACACCGTTGAAGAGCGAGATGCGGCTTGGAATGGACTCCTGGATCGTTTTGGTGGCGATATTGATTGGGGCGGATACGAGATGCCCCGCACAAAAATGTGGCATCGCCAAAGCCACATCTTTTTGGTGCCGTTTTATTACATCGAATACGGTATCGCACAACTGGGCGCTTTAGGTGTTTGGAAAAACAGCAAATCTGACCGGGCACAGGCCTTGGCGGATTACAAGCGGGCTTTGGCACTGGGTGGTTCACGACCTTTGCCGGAGTTATTTGCCGCCGCAAATATTCCGTTCAGTTTTGACACAGAGGCATTCAAGCCGCTTGTAGAATTGATCCAGACCGAACTAGCGGCCTTAAAGTAGAATGCTCGACGACCGCTCATACATGCGTGAGCCAGACTGGCGCCCAGCCGCCGCGCGGAGTGGGATTTCACTTTGCCTCACGTTGATAATTGTCAACGTCATTTGTTATGTCCTGCAACACACGGTGCGAGGTTTTGAGGGAGCATTGGCCCTGTTCCCGCAGCGACTTCAAGAGGGAAATATATGGGAATTGTTAAGCTACCAGTTTTTGCATGGCGGACTGTTTCATCTGCTCATCAACTGCGCGATGATTTGGTTTGCCGGACGGCAAATTGAAGAAGCTCTGGGAAAAACCAAGTTCCTTACTTTATATTTGGTGGCCGGCGTATTCGGCGGTCTGCTTCAATGCGCTCTTTCATGGAGCGGTTTCTTGCCGCCTGCCGGGGTGGTGGGAGCTTCCGCTGGAATCTTTGGCCTGATCGCAGCTTTTGCGATGGTCTACTGGGAACGTGAGCTAACTTTCTTAATCATGTTCATTATCCCGGTGAGAATGAAGGCAAAGTATTTGTTGATCGCATTGGCGGTGATCGGCGTATTGGGGATTATTTCAAAGGAAGGCGGCATTGCTCATGGGGCACATTTGGGCGGGATGATTTGGGGTGTCCTGTTTATTTTGCTTTTTGTTCAGGGCGGCACGTGGTCTGGGGCAGAGCCTTGGTGGGATCGCCTGAAGGAACGCATTGACTCAGGACGGGACCGAAAGGTGGTGACCATTGATGGCGGTGCTCGCGCTTACTCACGGGATCATGGGAAATCCGTGGATGTTGAGGAAATCGATTTTGTGGAATCGGAGGTGGACCCGATTCTGGATAAAATTTCTGAGAAAGGCATTCAAAGCCTTACGGAACGGGAGCGGAAAATCCTTGAGCAGGCCCGGAAAAAAATGGGGCGTTAACTTCTAACGCTGGACGTCCGGAGTGTCCGTCTCGTAACTTCCCCGCGTATGATTCCGCGATATTCGCGCCCGGAAATGCGGGCTATTTGGACTGACGAAAATAAGCTGAACCTTTGGCTGCAAATCGAAATGCACGCCAGTGAGGCTTTGGTAAAGGAGGGCATTGTGCCCAAGGCTGATTTTGCTAGAATGCAGTCCGGAGCCAAAAAATGTTTCGCCGATCTCCCCGGTCTAGTGCAACGCCAGAAGGAACTGGAGAGGACGTTGAATCACGATGTCATTGGCTTTACGACAGCCGTGGCGGAAAAGATCAATCACAAGGCCAGCCGGTGGCTGCATTTTGGACTTACTTCCAGTGATATAGTCGACACGGCATTTGCTGTGCAAATGAGGCAGAGCGCTGAACTATTGATCAAGGACGTCAAAAAAGTCCGTAAAGCGATCGCTAAACAGGCACGTCGCCACAAGTTTACGCCTTGTATTGGGCGCAGCCACGGTATTCAGGCCGAGCCCACGACTTTCGGGCTGAAGATGGCCCTTATGTATGATGAGTTTGGCCGAGCGCTGGAGCGCTTGGAGCGGGCCAAGATCGTTTCGTCCATTGGAAAACTTTCCGGAGCGGTAGGAACCAATGCCCATTTACCACCACGTGTGGAAAAATATGTCTGCCGGAAACTGGGTGTGAAACCCGCACCGATGGCGACCCAAGTGATTCAGCGCGACAATCATGCTGAATTTCTGAACGCCATTGCCGTGGTGGGAGCCAGCATGGAACGTTGGGCTGTTGAGTTTCGGCACTTGCAACGCACGGAAGTCTTGGAGGCTGAGGAGCCTTTTACAAAGGGGCAAAAAGGAAGCAGCGCGATGCCGCACAAACGCAACCCCATCACTTGGGAGCGTATCACGGGGTTATCCCGTGTGCTGCGCGGTAACGCTCTGGCGGCCATGGAAAATGTAGCGTTGTGGCATGAGCGCGATATTTCACACAGCAGCGTGGAACGCGTCATTTTTCCGGATTCCTGCACATTGCTGAATTACATGTTCGCGCTTTTGCAGAAGATGATGGAAGGGCTGAATGTGTATCCCAAGAACATGAAAAAGAACTTGGGCATCAGTCTCGGTATGTGGAACAGTCAAACCGTGTTGTTGGCGCTCATTCGTAAAGGTCTGACGCGTGAAGATGCGTATGCCCTGGTGCAGCGTAACGCCATGGAGACATGGGCGGTGAAACACGCGGGACGTGATGATGCGGATTTTCTGGAGCAATTAATGGCGGATCCGGATGTGTCGCGCCATTTCAAGAAAGGCGAACTGGAAGCCCTGTGCTCAGTGGAATTCCATCAGCGCCATATCAATACGCGCTTTAAAGCATTGGGGCTCTAGTTCTTCCGCTTGAGTAAGTAATCAGCCATGGCCTCCAATGCGATGGCTTTACCATGAAAGGGTTTTAATGCGTTGAATGCTTTGTTGGTGAGTTCTTCGGCGATGTGCTCGGATTTCTTGAGGCCCACAATGGCGGGGTAGGTTGCTTTGGCTGTGGCTTCATCTTTGCCGGCGGTTTTGCCAAGCTGCTCGGTGGTTTGAGTGACATCAAGGATGTCATCAATCACTTGAAAGGCGAGGCCGATGTGGTAGCCAAAATCAGTCAGCGCCTGAAGTTGTTTGGGGGTGCAATTGGCGCTCATGCCGCCGAGCCGGGCAGAGCAGGTTAGGAGGGCACTCGTTTTGCGTTCGTGAATATACTGAAGCTTCGTTTGATTTAGCTTTTTACCTTCGCCCTCGAGATCGGCTACTTGCCCGGCGATGAGTTGAAGTGAGCCGCTGGTCTTGGCGAGATCCATGATCATATCCCGCACAGGATAGCGTCGTGTGGGTTTGGCTTGGGAAGCTAGCTCGAAGGCCTGAGTGAGCAGAGCGTCGCCTGCCAGAACGGCGATTCCTTCGCCAAATACTTTGTGGTTGGTGGGGCGCCCACGACGGAAATCATCATTATCCAAAGCCGGTAAATCATCATGGATCAGCGAATAGGTATGGATGCATTCAACTGCGCAGGCAACCGGCAGGGCATTCTCAATGTTTCCCCCACACGCTTCGGCGGCGGCCAGGGCGAGGATCGGGCGGACACGTTTACCGCCTGCAAACAAGCTATGCCGCATGGCGCGGTGGATTGTGGTAGGCTTGGTGCGTGCTGAGGGTAGGAGTTTATTGAGGGCCTGATCGACAATCCGGGCGTTTTTACGAGCGTATTGCTTGAGGTCGAATGAGGCGTTGGATGGCACGCGAGGTTTCTAGCGAGCCAAGGGAAAGAGGGCAAGAGAGGATTTTGGGGTTGCGTTTGTCTGTCAACGGGCTATTTTCACCGGCCTTTACGGATGAATGCTGAACTTTGTAATGATGCGGGAGAGTTGATCGGAAATCCCAACGTGTTGGTGAACATTGTGTCCACCCGCGTTCGTCAGCTCAATAATGGTGACCGCCCCCTGCTTGATGCCCCTTTGCTGGGTGCCGCGGACATGGCACTCACTGAGTTGGTGGATGGTAAGATGGACTATGAGTTGACTGACCCGGTGGCAGTTGAAATTCATACCGCCAAGACCCCGAAGAAATAACGGGCTTCCACTAGAAGCTTTTGTGACCAGAAGGGTGACCTTCTGGTCTTTTTTGTCATGAGTGACGAAATCCTCAAGAACTCCAAGGCGCGGCGTGATTACGAGATCATCGAGACGCTGGAAGCGGGCCTTGTCTTACGAGGTACGGAGGTGAAATCGTTGCGGGCCGGAAAAGGCCAATTGCGGGAATCATTCGCCCGAGTAGAAGCCGATGGACAAGCTTGGCTGCATAATTTCCATATCGACGAATATTCGCATGGAAACGTGCACAATCACCGGCCCATGGTGCCGCGGAAACTATTGTTGCACCGCAAGGAGATTGATCGTTTGCAAGGCCTTACGCAGGCCAAAGGGTTGGCTCTGATTCCATTGAAGATGTATTGGAAGAATGGCCGCGTGAAAGTGTTGATCGGGGTAGGGCGCGGTAAAAGTCATGTAGATAAGCGGGAGACAATAAAGAAACGCGAGTCCGATCGTGATCTTAGGCGGGCGACCATGCACGCCATGAAGGGCAAATAAAAAACGCGGCTGAAAGACAGCCGCGCTTCAGTAATTCCTGTTTCCAAATCTAGGCTTGGCTTGGCTTCCAGTTACGCTTGGGTGCCTTGGTGATTAGTCCTTTCTTGATGGCGCTGGCGGCAACGCGCACGTACTTTACCGTGCCGTTTTCATCAATGATTTTCACGCGCTGCAGGTTCGGGGCAAAAATTCGCTTGTTGACTTTGGTCACGTGCCGACCAATTCCGCCGTCTTTCTTCGCTTTACCGCTGCGGCTGATGCTGCCTCCAACAAAGGGGCGCTTACCTGTAATTTTGCAAACTCTGGCCATATTTGAACTCCATTTAAGGGCCACGGAACATAGCAGTCAAAAAAATGCTGGCAAGCCCTTATTTTACTACTTATTGCAGTATTCTGTCTTTTATGGCGAGATTGAGGTCACTCAGAACTTCAGTAAACGGTCTCATCCCTTTATCTCCTTGTCCGTGAATACGCACGGAAACAGCATTACCTTCTTCTTCTTTTTTGCCGATCACCAGCATTGTATGTACTTTTGAGGTTTCTGCAGCTCGAATTTTGCCTCCAATTTTATCCCCGGAAACATCGATGTTAGCGCGAATACCTTCGGCTTTCAGATCTTTAAGGACTTGCTCGGCATACTTGTTTTGCTGATCCGTAATAGGTAATACACGTACTTGTTCAGGAGCAAGCCACAATGGAAAATTGCCAGCAAAATGCTCAATTAATATTCCCATAAAACGCTCGAAGCTCCCAAAGGGGGCTCGGTGAATCATTACTGGTCGATGGGGCGCATTGTCCGGCCCAATGTATTGGAGGTTGAAGCGTTCGGGTAGGTTGTAATCGAGTTGTACGGTTCCTAGTTGCCATTCACGGCCAAGGCAATCCTTAACCATGAAGTCGAGCTTTGGTCCGTAAAAAGCTGCTTCGCCGGGAACTTTTTCGTGCGCGATATTCATGTCGCTTGCGACGCGCCCTAAGGTTTCTTCTGCCGCATCCCAGTTAGCGGGGTCACCAGTATATTTGTCACTGTTCGGGTCACGCAGGCTTACTTGTGCGCGATAATCGTTTAGTCCAAGTGTTTGCAACGTTTTCAGTGTAAGGTCAACCGTATCACGGATTTCAGCTTCCACTTGCTCTGGTGTGCAAAAAACGTGCGCATCATCTTGTGTAAGCCCTCGAACTCGGGTCATTCCGCTGAGCTCACCGCTTTGTTCATAACGATAAACCGCGCCAAATTCTGCCAAACGAATCGGGAGTTCACGGTAGCTGTGTTTTTCTGCTGCATAAATTTCAATGTGATGCGGGCAGTTCATCGGCTTTAGTAGATACTCCTCCTCTTCATCCGCTTTAATCGTGGGATACTGGCTTTCCTTGTAGTACGGGAAATGACCTGACTTTTTATAGAGTTCAATGCTGCCAATGTGCGGTGTAAACACTGGGCTGTAACCGCGTTTAAGCAGCTCACTTTGCATAAAGTTTTGTAGTTCAGTGCGGACAATGCCGCCCTTAGGCATCCATAATACTAACCCTTGACCTACGGTAGGGGACAAGGTGAACAGACCTTGTTCGCGGCCGATCTTGCGATGGTCGCGTTTCTTCGCTTCCTCTTGCGCTTCCAGCCATTCGTTGAGCTGTGTCTTATTTTTAAATGCTGTGCCGTAAATGCGCTGGAGCTGGGGATTATTTTCGTTGCCGCGATAATAGGCGGCGGCCACGCGTAACAGCTTAAAGGCCTTCACATTGCCCGTTCGCGGGACATGCGGCCCGGCGCAAAGATCGACGAATTCGCCATTCTGAAAAAACGTGATTTGTTCGCCTTCGGGAATGTCATCAATGCGCTCCAGCTTGTAGGGTTGGTTGATGGACTGATAATATTCCTTGGCTTCGTCGCGAGACTTTTCAGAAAAATTAAAGGTTTGATTTTCCTTCACCACCTTCTTCATCTCAGCCTCGATCTTTTCGAAATCTTCCGGACTAAAGCGGTGTTCGAGATCGAAATCATAATAAAACCCCTCCTCTGTGGGCGGGCCTATATCTAGTTTTACCTCTGGCCAAAGACGGAGCACAGCCGTTGCTAGCACATGGGCGCAAGAATGGCGGATACGGGACAACTCGTCCATTTGTTGGCGTTCCTCAATCGTTTTGCGTTGCACTTCGTGTTTCGCGTCCTGCATGGGCGTTGGTCTATCGAAAAACAGTCCATTCGGCGAGCCGGAAATCCCTGTGATCAATTCCGGCTGGAGTTCAGGCGGCGTCGCGATACATTCGGGCCGATGAAGGAGTGGATTTCCGATTACATTGCCGCTGAACAAAAGGCGCTGGCCTCGATCCCGGTGGAACAAGTGGAACAGGCTATTCAGGCGGTCAAAGAAGCGCTGCAAAATGATCGTCAAATCTTTGTGTTCGGGAATGGCGGCAGCGCTTCCAATAGCTCTCATTTTGCGACCGATCTGGGTAAAGGCTCCTCCGATGCAGTAGGGAAACGCTTCAAAGTGTTGTCACTGAACGACAACGTGAGCTGGATGACCGCCATTGGTAATGACTACGAATATGAAGGTATCTACAAACGGCAGTTGGAAAACTACGGCCAATCCGGCGATGTTGTCCTCACCATGAGTGTGAGTGGCAGCTCCCCTAATCTTGTGGAGGCCTGCAAATGGGCCAAGGAAAATGGGCTGCATGTCATCGCGTTAGTTGGCGGTAAACGTGGCGCGCTCGCCGAGATTTCTGATAACTGTATTGTGGTCGAGGAAACCCATTACGGTCGGGCTGAGGATTGCCAAATGGGGATAGCACACATGATCTGCTACGCCTTCATGGAAAATCCCGGCCTCATGGAGTAGGCTCTTCGTATGCCGGCCTCCGAAGCCATCCGGAGCAAAGTCAGTGAGTTGCCGCACAAGCCGGGCGTGTACCTCATGAAGGACCGTCTCGGCACGGTGATTTATGTTGGAAAAGCGCGTGATCTTCGGAAACGCGTGAGTCAATATTTTCATCCCTCGCGTCGGATGGGTTGGGATGTGAAATTCCGAGCACTCGTCGATGCCATTCATGATTTTGATGTGCACCTCGTCAAGGGCGAGCCTGAGGCATTGTTGTTGGAAAGTCGGCTGATCAAGGAATACAAGCCGCGCTATAATGTGAGTCTTAGGGACGACAAGCGTTTCCTGATGCTCAAGGTGAATCTCAATGATCCGATTCCGCGTTTTACACTCACCCGGCTCAAGGTGGATGATGGTGCCCGTTACTTCGGGCCGTTCCCCAGTAGTCGCGCCTTACGGCGTTCTCTGGATTTGGCGCGACATCGCTTTAACCTCCGGGGTTGTAAGCCGCTTCAGCCAACGGAGCGCGATCATAAACACTGTCTTTACGGGCATATCGAGGTGTGCAGCGCACCGTGTGTCGGCAAGGTGAGTGAAGAGCAATACCGCATGCAGGTTGAAAATGCCTGTGAATTTCTTGAGGGCCATTGCGCTGAAATGGTCCAGCTGCTGGAGACGGATATGCGCGATGCGGCGGCGGGGCAGGATTATGAACGAGCCGCCAAGTTGCGTGACCAAATGGAGGCCTTGCGCGAAACCAGCCGCAAGACCACCCGATACCATCGTTTGCCCAATCAGTTGCCAGTGGCGATGAAT
Source organism: uncultured Verrucomicrobiales bacterium (assembly GCA_913048135.1). Classification (GTDB taxonomy): domain Bacteria; phylum Verrucomicrobiota; class Verrucomicrobiia; order Limisphaerales; family UBA1100; genus UBA1100. Next base: position 4,260 of record CAJWVY010000009.1, on the reverse strand, counting down.
CCGGATCGGGACTTGAATGAATTGGCTCAAGTACTGGGGATGCCGAACCCGCCCGCCCGTATTGAGGGGTTTGATATTTCCAACATCAGCGGCACATTCATGGTTGCCTCGATGGTGGTCTTTCGAAATGGCCGCCCGGCTAATGGAGACTATCGGCGGTACAAAATGAAAGACGTCCGGTCGCAGGACGATTTTGCCTGTATGGCCGAGGCCGTGCGGCGGCGCTACAGTCGCCTTAAAAAGGAAGGGCGTCCGATGCCGGATCTAATTCTTATTGATGGCGGGAAAGGACAGTTAAACGCCGCATTGCGAGAACTGGGGAAATTGAGGCTTACGCATGTTCCTGTCATTGGATTGGCTAAGGAGTTCGAGGAAATCCATCGCTCCAACGAGGAGACTCCATTGCGTTTGGGGCTCGATCATAATGCGCTGAAGCTGCTGCAGCGTGTACGTGATGAGTCGCACCGGTTTGCTAATTCCTTTAACGCCGAGCTGCGTCTCAAGAAGATTTCCGAGAGTTTGCTGGATGAATTTTCCGGTGTTGGGGAACGCCGCAAGGCACTTTTGTTGAAACACTTTGGAAGTTTGCAACGCTTACGGGAGGCGGGGGTGGTTGAGATCGCTGAGGTACCCGGCTTTGGCTTAAAGACGGCCCAAGCCTTGCGGGAATTTCTGGATGCGCGCCGAGGCTAGGTGATGCGCTGGGCGCCGGTGTAGATATTCATGGAATTGCCGCGCAAGAACGCCACGAGTGTCTGGTTGTTTTCCTGCGCGCATTGAACAGCCAGCGATGACGGGGCGGAAATGGCCGCGATCAATGGGATGCGGCCGGCGAGTGCTTTCTGAATTATCTCAAAGGAGACCCGGCCGCTAACCAAAAGAATGCTTTCGCACAGGGACAATTCATTCAGGAAAGCGTGCCCAAGAACCTTGTCGACAGCATTGTGTCGGCCGACATCTTCTCGTGATACAATTAGGTTTCCATTCGTATCGAAAAGGGCGGCGGCGTGGAGGCCTCCTGTTTGCTTAAAGGTGTTTTGTGCGAGGCGCAATGTATCGGGCAATGTATCGAGAGAGTTCGCAGGGAATTTTACAGCATCTTCCAGGAGAGGAGGATGGTGTGAATGAATTTGCTCGATAGCCGCTCGTCCGCATACTCCGCAGCTTGATGAAGTGAAGAAATGCCGCTCCAGTTGACTAATCTTAAAAGGGCATTCCGGGCTGATGAAAACATTGATGATGTTGCCTCTGGATTCAATCGGAGCATCAGGGCATTGGGCAATTTCAACAAGGTCCGTGCGCTGCCTCAGGATGTTTTCGGAAAAAAGAAATCCTGAGGCCAGTTCTTCATCGTGGCCCGGCGTTCGCATGGTGAGGGCAATGGATTGGCCTCGCAGGCGAATTTCCAAAGGCTCTTCAGTGACGACTGAATCCGAAGAGGCCGAGTGCAATTTACCATGCTCCCAGCGCTGACGGAGGAGTTGCGTGGCTGCGGCCGTTGTGCTCACGGTGTGGCGTTGGCCGGTTGGGGTTCGAGCAGCTTGAGCGCTTGATCCAGCTGAGGATCCTTGCCTTCGAGCCATTCTTCAGGGGTAACCCAAACTTGTACATCAGGTTTCTCACCCTGATTTTCCATGTTCGTGCCGTCCATGCGAAAGACACCGCGGCCGGGGATGCGAGCCTTGGTTCCGTCGGTTAGTGAAAAACTGGATGTCCAGATCACATAACCGGGAGTGGGCATGCCGACGAGTTGGGCCAGTTTGCGTTGACGCATGGCGTAAGGAAACATTTCGCCATTGGAATAACTATGCTCGTTCATTAACACAATGATGGGCTTCTCCCAGGCGCGGCTGGGGGCGATCTCAGGTTCTCGGTCGCGTGATTTGTAAATGCCGTGAGGCTTGCGTTCGAGCCAGTCGATGAGGGTGTCCGAGATATTGCCGCCACGGTTAAAGCGCACATCGAAGATCATGGCGTCTTTGCCGAGAATGTATTCGTACGCTTCGCGTTCGAATCGCGCCTGATCTGTGCTGCTCATGGCCGAGATATGTAGATAGCCGACGCGACCTTTGCTGGATTTTTCAACTCGTTGTTGAAGGTCGCTAACGTGCCCGTTGTAGCGGAGCTTTTGCCATTCGGAACTAGTTAACAATTTGTATCTTACTTTACGGGCACCTTTTTCGTTGGGTTTGTCGTTCACAAGAAATTCGGTGAAACGTGTGCCTTTGCTGTTGAGGAACTGGTAGAGCGTTTCAGTGGAGGAAACCTTTCGGCCATCAATCGAGAGGATGAATTCACCGGCTTTCAGGCGAGTTTTTTCAAACGCTCCCGGGGCTCGGAGAGGGACGTTTTTGATTTTCAGGCCAATTCCATGATGTGATGTATCAAGCGTAAACCCAAGATGTGGAGTGCTTTGTGTGGTGATGCCTGAGGAGGCGGGGGACACCTCCGTATGCGAGGCATCCAGTTCACCGACCATCATTTGCAGGAGTACAGCGAATTCATCATGAGTATCAACTGAAGTAAGGCGTTGGAGATATTTGTCGCGCAAGGCGCTCCAGTCTCGGCCGTGGAAATTGTGATCGTAAAACCGATGGTGATAGGTTTTCCAAAACTGGTGCAAGGCGGCTGTTCGTTGAGCCAAGGTATCGCGAATGTAATGCGCCTTGAAAGTTACAGGCGAAGTGCTTCCGTTTTCGAGTTTCATGAGGTGCATTTTGCCACTCTTAATGTAAGAGGCTGAGCGGCCACTGGGAAGCACTCGGAGGGCGCTGCGCCCGCCGTCTGAATTTATCTTCTTCACTTCACTACCGTTATGCGTGGAACGGTAAACATTGCCTCCGGATAGAAAGTACAGAAACCCCGCATCCGTCATGGTGAGGTCGCTGGAAGGGCTGGTAGAGGATATTTTTTGGATACGCTTGTCGATTTGATCAAAATCAATTTTCACATCCGGTGTCTTGTCGGGTTTGACGTAGCGGTCATCGATATCCGCATTGCGAAATTCATCCGGTTCGAGGGCGACTCGGTAGAGGCCTGAGCCCTCACGGTCGCTCTGAAAATATAAATATTTACCGTCAGGTGACCAAGTTGGCTGACTGTGGAAGGCACTAAGCCGGGTGACATTTTTGGCTTCGCCGCCATCGGCCGGGATCACCCAGATATTGTAGGAATTACTGCCGGTACGCGTGGTGTATGCGATCCATTTCAGGTCTGGTGACCATTCATAATCGATGCCGCCACGGCCGCGCATGTGAATGCCGGGCAGTTTGAAAATGCGCTTAACCTCTTTGTTGGCCAGCGTCATGCGATGCAGGCCGCCTTCCGGTCCGGCGACCCAGAAATACAAATGCTTACCATCAGGTGAGACACGAAGACGCACGATGTTTTCGTTGCGATTCCAGAGTGGGGTTTGGGTGCGCTTTTCAAGGTCGTATTCGTAGATGCGCGTGTTGCCTTCGCGATCGGAGGTAAAATAGAATTTCTTCCCGTCATTGGCCCATGAAAAATCCGAGTCATCCCCGGCCCAAGTGGTGTGGCGAATGGCCAGTTCGTCTCGCTCTCGGTTCACGCCTTTGGCCTTGGTGGTTTTGATGGTCCAAATATCGCCCTGAAGACCGAACAACATCACGTCGCCTTTGGGAGAGGGTTCAGCCTCGGTGACACCTGTTGTGGTGGTTTTATGTTCCTGTGAATTCCGTTTCTCATCGGCACTGGCAATGAGTTTAATCGGGCGTGGTTTGTCTTTGGTGGAGCGCAACAGCCAAATATCTGCACCATGTTCAAACGCAATTGCGCCAGATTCAGCGGCCACGCTGGGGTAGCGTACTGAGTCAGTCTTGAAGAAGGTGATTTGTTTCAGGGTGCCTTCCTGATTGGAAAGCCAAAGGTTGGGGGCGCGTTTGTCATTATCCTCAAACGGCCCGAGCTTTTCGTCCAGCTTGGCCAACGTGGGGGTTGGCTCGTCGGTGGTGGAAACTAAAATGTCTTCGCCATTGGGCATGTATTGCGAGAAGAGATATTGTCGGTCATCACCGAGAATTCGTTGCCTTTGGCCGGTTTCCAGGTCCACACACCAGGTTTGTGCTGCCGCCGTTCCGCGATAACGCGGGCGATACCAAGGCATACCATAGCGAGTAAAGAGGAGGGTCTTTCCGTCAGGCGACCAGCGCGGATAACGGAGAGCGGCGTAGTCTTCAACGAGTACTTTGGATTTGTAGGTAGAAACCTCAACACTCATGAGACAATAGCGAGGGCTAT
>CAJWVY010000008.1 GCA_913048135.1 uncultured Verrucomicrobiales bacterium | reverse complement strand
CCACCATTAGCAAATCTTTGTCGGCGTAATCGCGCTCAATCTCCGCTGCCAATTCACGCACACGCCCAGCGATTTCCGTCTCTCCGATGAGCACGTTCTGCACCTCCTGGCGCAGATGCTCGGGCGGTGGCGTGGCGGCGGGCATTGGGGTTAAATGTGTTTGGAGTCGTTTTCGTCCTTTTCCGTATAGCCGCTGTCCTGACGCTGGAAGTTAACCTCGTTTTTCTTCATGTACGCCTCGAACACATCATCCGCGCTCATGCCCAGTACTTGGGCCAGGCTAATGAGGAAGTGGAACAGATCCACCACCTCCACGCGGGCGTTTTGCTCATCGAGCTTCTGGTATTTGGCCCACCACTTCCAAGGCACACTGTCGGTGAGCTCGGCAATCTCCTGCGTCATGGCGCGTGAGTAGTTGAGCACCCACTCGGTTTTCTGCTCATCGGTCATACCGTCAGTATGCACGCCAATGCGTTCGTTGAGGGATTTCTGCATGCGAAACAGTTCGCGAAGTTGGTCTGGCTGGTCCATGGGCTGATGATGTGAAGGAGCGGGAGACAGCGGCAAGGGGAAGTTATTCGTCCTTATTGGCAGGGCTTTGGGCGTGACCGCGGCGGAGGCTTGTTTTACAAACAGGCATGCTAGCTGCGACATTGCTGCAGGGCGGGCCGATGGTGTGGGTGCTGTTGGCCGCCAGCGCGTTGGGGGTGGTGGTGTTTGTGGAACGCCGCCTCACCTATCACCGCGTGCAGATCAACACCACCGCACTGCTGGGCGGTTTGAAAAACGTGCTCAGCCAAAACAACCTCGTCGAAGCCATCGGCATCTGCGACGCCACCCCTAGCCCGACCGCGCGTGTTGTGAAGACGGTTTTGGAAAACCACCGGTTGGCCCGCGAGGAGGTGAAGGAAATTCTGGGTCAACAAGGCAGCGAAGAAGTGGCACGTTTGGAGCAACGGCTTGGGGTCCTGGCTACGCTGGGGCAGGTGGCACCGTTGCTAGGGTTGTTGGGCGCAGTGCTGGGATTTATGGAAACGGGCGAAACGGTGATCACCGATCATCACGCTCATTTTGCCAAGGCCATGATGCCGCTGGCTCTGGGCCTGGCAGTCGGAGTGCCGTGCTTCGTTGGGTATAATCATTTGGTGGCAGTGGTGGGTAGTATCGTGATTGATATGGAGAAGGCCGGTTTGCGGGCCTTGCGGATGGTGAGTGAACTTGAGGGTCCGGCCCGTCGGGGTCGGCGTAAGACGGTGTTGCCAGCGAAACCCGAAGTAGAGGAAGCTGGGCCGGAATTGTTTGAGGAATTATGAGGTTCAAGCGCAGTCATCAATTTTTATGCGATGCACCGTCGGCAGTGGCGTTGGTGGGGGTGATGTTCATGCTCCTCTTTTATTTGTTGTCCAACTCGGCTTTGTTGCTCACCGAGGGAGCATCGCTGGTGCGGTTGCCAGAAGGCGGCTCAGGGATGCCCAAGGGGTTTTCTCATTCCACCGTGGTGGCGATGGATCATCAGGCACGGTTGTATTTTCGGAATCAACAAATCGAGTTGCCGGAATTGGAAAAGCAATTGGGGCAGTTGGCGAAACAGGCAGGGAAATCCGGTTTGCTGTTGGTATTAAAAGCGGACAAGTCCGTTTCGTATGAAAAAATCACGCGCTTGGCGGACGCCGCGCAAACCGTAGGTGTACGCCAAACCTGGTTGGCGGCACGTCCAAGGTTATTCGAATGAACGAATCGGACTCCAGCGAATCCTCGCAATGGGGTTGGTGGGTGGCGGTGGTGTTCGGGGTGCAGGCCGTGCTCCTGTGGTGGGTATCTTCCGGCAAGCCTGACCAAGGAAACCGTGATGAAGCATCGCTGGTGCAAGTGGACCCTGCGCTTGTGGAGGCACTGGCCTTGGAAGGGCCCATGTCTCTGGGGCAACCGCGCACAAACGGATTTTCCGCCGTCTGGCTGAAACCTAAATCCTTGCAACATCAATTCGCCCGCTGGACCCCGCCGGATATTCCATTGCCACCGGAAACCAACGTGGTGGAGACGATTATTCATGAAGCCTTGGAGAAAAATCCCGTACCTGAATTTCGTTCGTTTGAAAAACCCGTACCGAAGCTCACGCGTATCAGCGTGCCGCCACTGCGCCCGAAAGAGGGGAGCCGATTGGTTTTAAGAGGAGGCCTGGCTGAGCGCACATTGGTTGGGGCGGTTGTGTTGAAAGCAGCGTGGGAACACGACTCCTTCCTGCGGCCGACCCGTGTGCAGGTGTTGGTGGATTCCATGGGGCGCGTCATGAACGGAGTCTTACTAGCCGAGTCCGGGCACGCACCGGCCGATGCCGCAGCAATGGAGTTGGCGTTGAAGGAAATCCGGTTTAACGCCATCACCAACTCCACGGCGTACGCCTCCGGAGAGCTGGTGTTTCAATGGCACACGGATCCGACTTCGGTGACCAACGTGACGGAGCGATTTCCACGATGAATCCTTCGGAATTGATTTTCGCGTTTTTGCTCGTGCTATTGACGGGCTGGGCGGCGGTGGCGTATTACACGCGCCGGCCGGAATCAGATTTCACGCCAAAATCCAGCGGCGATCAGGTGTTCCGGTGTGAGGAATGCGATTATGTTTACACCGATGACGCGGATGTGGAGCGGTCTTTGTGCCCGGAATGCGGTCGCATGAATAATTCCGTGCAGTTTTAAGCCTGGGTGGCTTTGACCTCGATGACGTCGTGCGGCTTGCTTTCGTGCAGACCAGCGGGGCTGAGGCGGATGTAGCGGGCTTGGCTCCGGAGCGCTTCCAGATTGGTCGCGCCCAAGTATCCCATGCCGCTTTGGATGCCGCCGGCGAGTTGCTGGACGGTTTGATCGACTGAACCGGAAACTTCCTTGAGCGCCTCTACACCCTCGGCGGTGGCCTTGCGGGTGGTGTCCTTGTTGGAATGCCCGTAGCGCGCGGCACTGCCGGCTTTCATGGCGGCGAGACTGCCCATGCCGCGGTATTGTTTGTAGCGTTTGCCGCTAATCTCAACGATGTCGCCGGGCGATTCCTGACAGCCTGCGAGTAGACCGCCACAGATAATGCCATCGGCGAGGGTGAGCGCCTTAACGATGTCTCCGCTCTTGGTGATGCCGCCATCAGCGAGGAGGGTCACGCCCTTGGACCGGGCGCTTTGGGCGGCGGTGTAGAGGGCTGTTAGTTGAGGGATGCCTACGCCAGCCACCACGCGCGTGGTGCAAATGGATCCGGGGCCCTGACCGATCTTGATGCTATTGGCTCCGGCTGCGGCTAGGTATTCCACGCCGGCTCCGCTGGTGACGTTACCGGCGATGATGGGCAGGGCAGGGAATGCGTCGCGAATGAGCCGGACCGTGTCGCCGACCCCGGCGCTGTGACCGTGGGCGGTGGAGACGGCGGCGACATCCACCCCGCGATCCACGAGGGCGCCGACATGGTTTACAATGCGGTCTCGATCAAGATCGCCACTCTTGGTGCGCGTGGCAGATATGGCCGCGCCGCACAGGAGCTGGAACAGGCCGTCCCGCGCGGGTTTGAATTGCGCGGAGGCCTCCTGCGTGATGCGTTCTAGATCGCTCAAGGTAAACAGGCCGTGCAGGCGGTCATCGTCATCCATCACCAACAGTTTGTTAATGCCGGGATGATCGGTGAAAAATCGGTCGGCCACCTTAATTGGATCCGGGTCAAGGTCCTTTTGCTTTATGGTATGAACCTTGTCGCGTGGGATGGCGGCCTCGGCGACGTGGCGGTCGGCGTAGCGTGGTTTCACCACGCTGCCGGAGAGCAGACCGGAAAGGCGGCCGTTGCCGTCCACCACGGGAAAGGTGCTGAAGGTGTAACGGCGGTCCTCAATGATCTCGAGCACATCGCCCACGCTCAGGTCGGGCGTGACGGTGATGGGTTCTTGAATCAACCCATGCACATGATTTTTAACGCGGCTCACTTCCTTGAGCTGCTGTTTCTCAGTCATGTTGTAATGAATGAGACCAAGGCCGCCGTTGAGCGCCATGGCGATGGCCATGCGGTGTTCGGTGACGGTATCCATGTCGGCGGAGACAATGGGCAGATGCAGATCGAGGCCTTCGGCAAGGGAGGTGTCCAGCACGGCGTCGCGCGGTAGGATGTCAGAATACAACGTGGCGAGGGTGACGTCGTCGTAGGTCAGGCCGATGTCGGCGTGCCGCGGGAAGAAGGTGTCCGCGGGCAAATAAAACTGGGAATCGGTATCCGAAGGGTTCTGTTCAGCCGCCATGGCCGAACCTGCCAGAGAGAGGGTGGGCTTGGCAAGCGGGAAGTGTCAGTCCGCAAGGATCCGGCGGGCGATGTCGCTGGAGGATTTGCCGGGCACATGACCGAGCACCGTAATGCGGCCGCCTTGCGCGGCGATCACGGCGCGTTCCTCGGCGGGCAGATCTTCCACATCATAATCGCCGCCTTTTACGTAAACATCAGGCTGGGTCAGTTCCAGAAATGTGGTGGCTCGCAGTTCATCGAAAATGAAGACTGCATCCACAGCCTCGAGTGCAGCGATCACGGCAGCGCGGTCGGCCTCCGAATGGATGGGGCGATCGGGTCCCTTGAGTTCGCTGACAGAACGGTCGCTGTTCAAACCCACGATCAGGGCGCCTGCTTCATTCCGCGCGGCTTGGAGGTAATTCACGTGGCCGGCATGGAGAATATCAAAGCATCCGTTGGTGGCGGCCAGCGGTTTACCCTGCGCTCGGAGTGCCTCGCGCCAGGTGGGCAGGGAATCGGCAGAGAGAATTTTTTCCTGAAAATTCAACAGGCGAATCCTGCCGTAGTGGGCAAGGGCTTGTCAATCGGGCGGGCGCGGCGTAGATTCGGGACGTGAACGCGGAGGTCACGCTGGTCCAGATTCGCGGCATTCTGCCGGCCCATAGCGGTGCTGCGATATTTCTCGGCAACGAGGAGAAGGTTTTCATCATTCAGGTGGAAGCCGCCATGGCGCAGGTGATCGGCAATTTTCTGAGCGATGCTCCCAAGGAACGCCCCCTCACCCATGATCTCATGTCGAATGTCTTTCAGGGATTCGGTATTGAAGTGGAGCGGGTCGTGGTGACGGAACTCAAGAATTCCACCTACTTCGCCCGCATGATTCTCAAGATGGAGAATGAGCTGGGCACCAAGATCGTGGAACTCGACGCGCGTCCTAGCGATTGCCTGGCCATTGCCGCGTCCCAGAAAATTCCCGTGTATGTCAGCAGCACGCTCTTTGCCGAAGTGGAGGACATGAGCGAGGTGCTCGAGCAGATCAATCAAAGCCGGGAAGAGGAGGGCGGCTCCGAGGATGAGTAAGGCGCTGCCGGAAGGCCCTCTGGCATTCGTGCACGGTGACGACGATTTTGCCGTGGCCCAGCGCGCACGGCAAATTTACCACGGTTGGTGCGAAGCCGAAGGCGGGGAGGATAACGAGATCATCGAGGCGCATTCTGCCAACGCCGGGGAAGCCGTCAGGGCGCTCGGTCGATTGCATGAAGCCATTGATACCCTGCCGTTTTTTGGCGGCGGCAAAGTGGTCTGGTTCAAGGACTGTAATTTTCTCGGGGACGACCGGACTGCTAAGGCCAATGATGTCAGTTCCGGATTAGCCGATCTGGCGGCCAAGCTAAAGACCTTCGACTGGGCCGGCGTGCGGCTCGTGCTCAGTGGCGCCAAGGCGGACAAGCGTAAGACGTTTTATAAAACCGTCTCCAAGCTCGGGCACACTGAGGAGTTTGCCGCCTTGAGTGTGGATGACAAGGAATGGCAGGCCAAGGCTGAGCAGTTGATCGGAGCGAAACTTAAGGCCCTGAAAAAGAAACCGGATTATCGTGCCGTGACGGAGCTTGCCCAAATGGTCGGGCCGGACACGCGCGCCTTGGCCAGTGAATGCGAGAAGCTTTCAATTTACGTGGGCGACCGCGCCGAGATCACGTCGGAGGATGTCCGGGCGATTGTCACGCAAGGCAAGCTCGCCAAGGCCTTCGCGCTGGGCGATGCGGTGGGGGAACGGAATCTGCCTAAGGTGCTTCGGCGTTTGGACGAGGATTTGTGGGCAGCCAAGACCGATCGCAAGAAATCGGTGATCGGCCTCGTGGCTGGCCTAGTCAGTAAGGTGCGCTCACTGTTGTTCGCGCGCGAATTGCTGGATGCGGGCTGGGTGAAGCCGGCTCGGAATTATCCGCAGTTCAAATCCCAGCTGGACAACCTGCCGGCGGATGCGTTCGCGGATGATCGACGGATCAGTCCACTGGGATTGCACCCTTATGTCCTGTTTAGCGCCACCAATCAGGCCCGAAATTATTCGCGAGGCGAACTGATACGGGCGCTGGATCTGCTAATGCAATGCAACCGGCGATTGGTGTCCAGTTCACTGGATGAATCCTTTGTGTTGCAGCAGGCTCTGACTCAAATCCTGATTCGGGAGGCAGAAGCCGCGTGATGACCACCCAGCTTCAGGTGGCTGTGACCGAGTCTGTGGCCTGCATACGCGTGGAAGGCCCGGCGAATTTCGCCGTGAGCGTGGATTTCAAATCCGTGGCCACCCAATGCTGCGACGCGGGCGGGCGCGTGTTGCTACTCGATCTCGCAGCGTGCCCGAATATGGACAGCACGTTTCTCGGAATTTTGGTCGGGCTTACGGGCAAACTGGACCGTATTGAGCTACTCAATCCCTGTGAGCGGGTGACCGATCTGTTGGAGAATTTGGGCGTGTTGGATCTCATGTCCGTCGGGCAGGGCGTCAATCCTTTTGATGACCGGCTGGAGACCGCTGACAGCACGCAGGCGGACAAGCGCACGTTGACCGAAGCCAGTCTGGAAGCCCACAAACTGCTCATGGAGGTCAATCCGGATAACGTGCCGAAGTTTAAAGACGTCGCACAGTTTCTGGCGGAAGACTTGGAGCGGCAGGGTTAATCGTCTGTGACTAATTTCCAATTGGAACGCATAGGGGTCTTGGGTTAACTCCCCCCGCCCATGGCCAACCTGAGTCGCCTGAATCCTGAACAACGCATCGCCGCGGAGACCATTCGCGGGCCGGTGTTGATTCTGGCCGGTGCTGGAACGGGCAAGACCAACACGGTGACGCATCGGGTGGCGCACATGGTTGATCAAGGTATCTCGCCGGAGAACATTCTGGCAGTCACCTTCACCAACAAGGCCGCGCGCGAGATGTTACAGCGCGTCAACAAGCTCATCCCCAAAGGGCCCACGCGCGATGACGGCAAGCCGCTGAAGCCGACGGTGTGTACGTTTCATTCCCTGTGCGTTCGGATTCTGCGCCGGCACATCACCAAGCTGGGCTACAAACGTAATTTCGTGATCTACAACGAAAGCGAACAGCTCGGGGTGGTCAAAAAAATCCTGAGCGCCATTTCCGGCAAGGACGTGAAGGCGGATCCGCGTGAACTTCATGGGGTGCTCAGTCGCCTGAAGAATGCCGGCTCCCGCGGGGCCGGAAAGATTTTCGGCAGCGAAGAGGCGGTGGCTATGGCAGATCATATTCGCAGTCGCTATGACACTGCCCTCAAGGCCGCCAACGCGGTGGATTTCGATGACCTGCTAGTGCTTACCTTGAAGCTATTTCAGGAACATCCAGACGCACTGGAGGAATGCCGGCAACGCTATCAGTATGTGACGGTGGATGAGTATCAGGACACCAACGCCGCCCAGTACGAGTTGATGCATCTGCTCGCCAAGGAACACCGGAATGTGTGCGTGGTGGGCGATGACGACCAAAGCATCTACGGCTGGCGCGGGGCGGAGATTTCCAATATTCTCGATTTGGAGAAGGATTATCCGGAGATCAAAGTCATTAAGTTGGAACAGAATTACCGCTCCACCCGGGTGATTCTCGATGCGGCCAACGCGGTCATTAAGAACAATCCCCAACGCCGGCCCAAGCAGTTGTGGAGCGCCAAGGGTCAGGGCGAAATGATTAGGCTACAGTCGTTTGAGGATGAGGAACAGGAGGCCGAGGCGATTGTGGGGGAGATTGAATTCAACCGTATGGGCAAACGGATTCCGTGGAAGGAACACGCCATTCTCTTTCGCACGAACATCCAGGCCCGGCCGCTGGAGACGGCGCTGCGCAAGGCGCAGGTGCGATATAATCTGATCGGAGGCCAGAGCTTTTTTGATCGGCGCGAGATACGGGATTTTCTCGCCTACATGAAAACCATGGTTAATCCAAACGACGACGCCAGCCTGTTGCGTATTGCCAATGTGCCGGCGCGCGGCCTGAGCGACGTGACCATGGAACGTCTGCTGGCGGCAAGTCAGGAACGCGAATGCTCGGTGTGGCAGGCGATGAAAAATGACTTGGTGATTCACGAGTTCCAGCCGCGCACGCGCAAATCGATCGAGGAATTTGTGACCTTGGTGGAGGAGTTTCGCGAGCCGTTGAAGGCGGAGAATCTCCAGCTATCGGCTTGGGCGGATCAATTCCTAGATGACATTGATTACGAGCGCGAGTTGAAGAAGGGGGAGAAGAATCCAGAGAATGCCGAGAACCGCATGCGTAATCTGCGCGAACTGACGCGCACTATGGATAATAAAGGGGAGACACTCATTCCCTCCAACCGGTTGGTTAAGTTTCTGGACGACATCACGCTGGACGCCGAGCGAGAGGAGGATCGGGAAGAGAAGGGGGACATGGTGACGTTGATCACCACGCACAGCTGCAAGGGGCTGGAGTATCCGCATGTGTTTCTCGTGGGCGTGGAGGAAGGTTTGCTGCCGCATTCGCGGTCGGCGGTGGAGGGCACGCTGGATGAGGAGAGGCGGCTGTTTTACGTGGCCATCACGCGCGCCATGCAGACGTTGGCTATCACGCATTGCCGGACCCGGATGAAATACGGCAGCAAGGTGCTCTGTCATCCGTCGAGTTTCCTGAAGGAAGTGCCTGAGGAGTTGTGTGATGAGCTGATCGACAGCGAACCGGTGAGCCTCGATGAAGGTCGCGATATGTTCACCGCGATGCGGGAGATGCTGGATTAAAAGAAAACGGCCGGCGTTGCCGCCGACCGTGAGAGTTTTCGTTGCCGCAATGTTCTAGCGGCTGATGTCGTAGACAAACATGTTGTCCTGATCGCGCAGGTAGAGTTTGCCGTCCAGTACCACCGGATGAGCCCAAGCCCGGGCGCGGGTGCGTTCCGGTTGATCAAAACGGCTCACTTCTTCGTAGCCGGTGGGGCTCAGTTTCACTAGGGAAACCGGCCCGCGTTCGGTGCGAAGGATGATCTTGTTGTCGGCCACAATGATGGCGCCCTTGCCGGCGCTGCGTTCATTCCACATCACCTCGCCGTCAGACAGGCGCAGGCAGGAAAGCTGGCCGCTGTTGGAGCCGTAGACGTAGTCGCCCACGCGGATGGCACCGCCGTGGTGGTTCGCCATGCCGGCGCCGCCCACGTGCTTGTAGATTTCATTGGCGACAAACTGGTTGTTCTTATACTCAACCTTGAACCCGTTACAGCCCACGCCGTAGGCGCTGGTGACGAATAGGGTGCCTTTGTCGTAAATGGGCGTGGAAATCACCGCGGTCTTGCCGGGGCGATCGGCGCGCCAGAGCAATTTGCCGTTGCCGGCATCAATGCCCGCCACGCTCTTGCCGGTGAGCTGGATGTACTGCTTGATGTCGCCAATTTCGCGGATGATCAGCGAGGAATAACCGGCCGGATCGGTGAGGCCTTCGCAGCGCCACGCTTGTTTGCCGGTCTTGGCGTCCAGCGCGAGCACGGCGCCCTTGTCGCCGCCGGGGGTCACGACCACTTTGCCGTCGTCCACCAGCGGAGATTCACTCCAGCGCCAGCCGCTCATCATGCGGCCTTCGTAATCGTTCTGGATGTTAACGCGCCAGACTTCCTTGCCTTCGGTGCTCACGCACACGAGATCACCCTGTTGGCCGAGCGCGTACACGTGGCCATTGGCAACGGTCGGAGTGGAACGCGGGCCGGGATAGCCACGGTGGCCCTTCGGTTCGCCGATGCGGCTCTTCCACTTATGTTTGCCCTTAAGATCCAGAGCGAACAGGTAGCAGGCATCTTCCAGATCGCCGAGGGTGTACACGGTGTCGTCGGCAATCACGACGCTGGAAAAACCGGCACCAACGCCGGTGGCCTTGTAGAGCAGCTTGGGACCGCCTTCCGGCCATTCGGCTGCCAGGCCTTTTTCGAGATTCACGCCGTCGCGATTCGGCCCACGCCATTGGGGCCAGTCGGCGGCAAATACGCTGAGCGTCAAGCCCAGCACTAGAGAGGTTGTGAGAATACGCATATTTGTTTTGTTAAATGGGTGAGGGTTATTTATCGAACCGTATTTGTTGCACAATGTCGTTGGCGATGCCGAACCAGACAGTGGTGTAGGCTTCGCCTTTGGGGCCTTTCACATTCATGCCCGTGTAGCCGAGCCAGCCGCCCTGAGTCTTGTCGGCCTTGCCGAAGACTTGTTCCACAACGGCTTTGGTTTTGCCCTTGTAAATGGTGTCAATGGAGGTGTCGTTCACGCTGGCCGTCCAAGGGCGGGTTTTGCCCACGGGGCCGCCAAGACCGTTGCTGCCGACGACGTGGCAGTAGATGTGTTCCTGATCACGTAAATACAGGCGACCATTGGCGACCACTGGGTGGGTCCACACCTTGCCGCTGCGGCTGCGGATGCTGGACTGTGGTTGCAGGCGAAATTTGCCGGCGACTCGGAAGGCGGTCGGGTTGGCTGGCACGAGGGCCACCGTGCCGTCCGATTCGTTTACGGCAATGATCATGTCATCGGCGATGGTGATGGCGCCTTTTCGCAGGGATCGGTCGCCGGTCCAGACCTCTTCGCCGTCAGACAGTTTTTGGCAGACTAAGCCGCGGCCGTCTCCGAAACCATACACATGCTGGCCGAGCTGGATCACGCCGCCGTGGTGGTTTTGCATCACCTTGTTTTGCCAGACATCGCGCACACGATTGCTGGCGCCGACATTCACCACCTTGCAGCCAACGCCGTAGCCGCTGCTAATGTAGACATTGCCATTGCTGAAAATGGGTGTGGGCACCACCGCGGTGCGGCCGGGCCAAGACGACTTCCAGAGCACATTGCCGTTGCGGGCGTCGAGGCCAACCACGTTTTGTTGGGTCAACTGAATGTACTGGCGAGCGCCGTTGTGATTGACGGCGATGACCGAGGAATATTGGGCGCCATCCTTAAATTGTTCGCTGCGCCAAACGACTTGGCCGGTTTGTTTGTTGAATGCAGCCACGGCGCCCTGACTACCGCCGGGGGTGGCAATCACGAGGTTGCCATCGACCAACACGCTCTCGGTGTAACCCCAGCCGGGCGTCTTGCCGCCGAGCCGGTTCATGCTGGTCTGCCATTGGATGCGGCCGTTGAGATCGGTGCAGATCAGGTTGCCTTGGCCGCCCATAGCGTAAATGCGCGTGCCATCCACCGAAGGTGTGCCGCGTGGGCCGCCTCCCCACTTGTTCTTGAGCTCGGGCCCGATGTTGGCAGCCCATTGCTCCCGGCCGGTGCGGGCATCTAGGCAGATGAGCTGCTCGGTTCCGCGGCGGGAGCCCATGGTGTAAAGCTTGCCGTTGGCGATGGAGAAACTGGAATAACCGGCACCGGCATTGCTGAAGATCCAGGCGCGCGCTGGTCCGGCTGCCGGCCAGCTTTTTAGTAGGCCTGTTTCCTTACTGACCCCGTCGCGGTTTGGGCCGCGCCATTGCGGCCAATCGAGGGCGGAGAGAGTTTGTAGGCCTAGGGTCCACGTCAGGAGGATGAAAGTCGTGCGCATGGTCAAAGGTTCGTGATTGGATACGTTGAATCGTGGAGGGATTCAACCAAATTGCACACAATTTACAGTCCTAATCGAACGGCCCGGTCATTGAGCTGGGCCAGCCATTTTTGCAGGTAACTGTATTGGTGAAAAAGTTTTTCAATGGCATCGCAATCCCATCGGGCATTGAGCTCGCGCGCGACGGCGTCGAGAGCGTGTAATTCCTGCTGGATGCGGCTAAGCAAGGTGTTGTTTTTTTCCAGCCATTCCAGAGCTTGAGGATAGGATTGGGCCTTCAGTAGCGGCGAAGTCTGGGTTTCCCGCTCTGCGAGGAAAGTGTCGATGGGTTTCAGAAGCTGACCGACTTCGAGAAAGAGATCGGCGGTCTCAGGCAGAATATCGTGGACCTCCTCCGGTTTATGGCCGCGCTCGAGCGTCAGCAAATGCTGCAGGCGCCGCTTGGGATCGCGCAGGGTATCGTGCGCCAGATTCAATTCCGAAAACCGGGCCTGTGCCGATTCCTTGTCGTCCGGATCCGTAAATTTGTCCGGGTGCGTGGCTGTTGAGCGATCGAGGAACGCTTGCTTGAGGGCGTCGGGTTCCAGCCACGGCTGGCGCGGAAACTCCAGCAGCGCGAAGGCGTCGGTCATGCGCTGAAACTTTCGCCGCAGGAACAGGTGGTGGCGGCGTTGGGATTGTTGACCTGGAAACCGGATTCCTCCAGACCGCTTTGGTAATCCAGTTCGCTGCCGGTGACATACAGCGCGCTCTTGGGGTCCACCACCACGCGCACGCCCTGACTTTCCACGAGAATGTCGCGATTGGCCGGGCTATCCTGCAAATCCATTTTGTACTGTAGACCACTGCAGCCGCCGCCCATCACCGCGACGCGCAGGACGCCTTCGGGGCGGCCTTGGCGCTGGAGCAGGGCGGATACTTTATCCGCCGCGTTGGAGGTCAGCTTCACCAGACGCTCGTCGCCCGTACGGTATTTGACGTCGCCACTGGATTCGGTTTTGCGTTTACCTGCAAGCACGGAGGGATTTTAGAGCAGACCGGCTCCTGAATAAAGCATTTCAAAACGCGGTCATTTTTGGAAAGCTCTCCGCCGATGAAACGCTTCCTGCTTTCATTTCTGATTCTGACCGGCGGCGTCCTCCATGCGCAGGACGCGCTTGGCACCTTACTGGAGCCGCTGGAGGATGATTTCTCGGCCAAGACCAAGGTCGATCTGCTGGTGGAACCGGCTCAAGCCAAACCGGGCACGACCGTGACAGTCGGCTTGCACCTTCACATGCCGGACAAGTGGCATACCTACTGGCTGAACCCCGGCGACAGCGGCGATCCCACTAGGATGACGTGGGAGAACCTTCCAGAGGGCATCACCGCCGGCGCGATTCAATGGCCGGTGCCGGAGAAGGTGGAATGGCTGGGGATGTTTACCTACGCCTACCATCACGACGTCTTGTTGATGATCCCCTTGAAACTTTCTGCCGATGTAAAGCCTGGCGAATATGAGCTGAAAGGCAAAGTGGAATGGCTGGAGTGCGAGGAGTCATGTCTGCCCGGTGATAAACAAGTGTCGGCGACTCTGGTTGTGGGAGAGGCCACCGAGCCGGGGCCTGATGCGGATTTGTTCGGGACATGGCGAAAGAAGCTGCCCGACGCTCAAGCGTTACCGGCGATCCCAGCCCGTTGGACGGGCAAACCCGTGGAAGGCAAGCGCGAGATTGCTATTGAGGCGCCGTTTGGCAAGGGCGCTGTGGTGGCGTTTATTCCGGATAGTACCAGGGGCAAGGCGTGGTCAATTTCCCATGACTCCGTACAGGTCAATGAAGTGGGGCAAACGCTTATCCGCAAAACGGTTGAGAGTGAGCAAGGAGAATGGCCCGCAGTAATCTCCGGGGTGTTACGTGTGGAACTGGATGGAGAGGTGCAGGGATATCGGACCGAAGTGCAGGTGGGAGACGGAGAGGAAACGTCCGGTGGCTCACCGAATGAAGAGCCGGTTCGATCGATCTGGCTGATTTTGGGCGGCGCATTTTTGGGTGGATTGATTTTGAATATCATGCCGTGCGTGCTGCCGGTGATCTCCATGAAGATTCTCGGATTCGTTCAGCAAAGCCAGGAATCGCCTGAGCGCGTGCGCAAGCTGGGGCTGACCTATGGACTGGGCGTGTGGGCGTCGTTTCTGGCGCTGGCCGGCGTATTGATTTCAGCCAAGAACACCACGCAAATGGCGTCGTGGGGGATGCAGATGCAAAACCCGTACTTCAACCTCGTGCTGTTGCTCGTGGTGGTGCTGGTGGCGTTGAATTTATTTGGAGTGTTTGAAGTGACCTTGGGCGGCGGCGCGATGACCAAGGCCAGTGAGCTGTCCAGTCGGGAAGGATTCATGGGCGCCTTCTTCAATGGTGTGCTGGCCACGGCATTGGCCACGCCGTGCACGGCGCCGTTTCTGGCCGGAGCAATGGGCGTGGCGTTGACGCAGGGGCAGGGGACGATTATTGCGGCCATGAGCGCGGTGGCATTCGGCTTGGCCTCGCCTTATGTGATCCTGAGCTTCCGACCGGACTGGCTGAAGTTTCTACCGAAACCGGGTGACTGGATGGTGCAGTTTAAAATGATCATGGGCTTTCCGATGTTGGCGGCCGGTATTTGGATTCTATCGTTCACCGGACCAATGTTCGGCAAAGGCGGTGTGTTGTGGCTGGGAGTGCTGCTGGTGTTTGTGGCGCTGGCGGCGTGGGTGTTTGGGGAGTTTAAACAACGCGCGGCCTCAATGAGCATGGGGCCGCTGGTGGCTTGCGGCGTGTTGTTGTTTTCCGGATACGGTTTGGCGATGGAATGGGGATTAGACTGGCGCCAGACACGGGATGATTCCATCAAATGGACGGCTTGGAGTCCGGAAGCCGAGCAGAAGGCACGGTCTGCGGGTAAACCGGTGCTGATCGATTTTACGGCGGACTGGTGCATAACCTGCAAGGCAAACAAGCGGACCTCCATCGAGATTGAATCCGTACGCGCCATTTTGAAGGAAAAGGGCGTCGTGGCAATGACGGGCGATTACACCAACAAGGATCCGCGCATCACCAAGGTGCTGCATGACCACCGCCGCTCGGGCGTTCCGTTGGTGCTGGTTTATTCACCGGATGAGAATAAACCGGAGGTGTTGCCCGTGATGTTGACGCCTCAAATTGTCTTGGATGCCTTGGAGGATACTGGTAAGTTTTCACCCTGATTTCGTCAGGGAGGGCGAACCATTTATGATCCAGATCAAAACCGTTTTATTGGCGGTCGTGTTGTGCGTGGCGTTGGGTTGCCGCACGGTGGGGCCAACTTCACTGCAGCAAACGCATCCGCAATATAACCACGCCATTTCGCGTAGTCTCGACGAGCAGTTTCTGCTGAACCTTGTGCGATTGAAGTACCGGGACAACCCATACTTCCTGGGCGTGGCCAGCGTAACAACGCAGCAGTCGGTGGAGAGCGACGTGAGCGCGAGTGTGAAACTAATTCGGGGTGGTGACACGCTGACACCTTCGGCTGGTATCACCTATAAGGAGACCCCAACGATTTCGTATTCTCCTTTAAGCGGAGATCAATTCTTGAAACAAATTCTATCGCCCGTGCCGTTAGAGGCCGTGTTGATCCTGACGCAAAGCGGCTGGAGCGTGCAACGGGTGGTTAGCGTGTGCGTGGAGCGAGCGAACGGACTGGATAACGCCAGCAACGCCTCGGGCCCCACGCCGACGCGCGAGCCGCGCTTCGAGCAGTTTGCCGAGATGACGGAGATCCTGCGCGAACTGCAGGTGGCTGATGCCCTAGAACTGGGCGCGGCGACATGTGAGCCGGATGCCGACGGGCACATGAAGGAGGGGCACGATCTCGTATTGCAGCTTAAGCCTGGTGCACCAACCGATCGGGTGGCGCGGCTCAAGGAATTGCTCGGCGTGCAAGGCGCGAACGATCAATTACGGTTGACCAACGATTTCCTGAACCGGCCGAAGGACGGCCTAGCGGTGCGCACGCGCTCGATGATGGGGATCCTGTTCTATCTCTCGCATAACGCCGAAGTGCCGCAGCCGCATCAGGCAGCCGGGTTGGTGACCCAGACGCAATCGGCCGAGGGCGAAGCCTTTGACTGGAACGAAGTGACCGGCGGCCTCTTTCGGGTGCGCTCGTCCACCAACCGGCCGGCCAATGCGTTTGTGGCGGTGCCGTATCGCGGGGCGTGGTTTTACATTGCGGACAATGATCTGGAGAGCAAGAGCACCTTCATGCTGCTGACGCAGCTCTTCAATCTGCAGGCCGGTCAGATCAAAACAGTGGCCCCGGCGCTGACCATCGGGGTGGGTGGATAAGCTGTTGATGACTGGGGGTTGAAGCCTCCGACGGCCTTCGCTAGTTTCCCGCCCGAATCATGAGCGAGGAAACCAAACCCCTGGTTGGCGTGATCATGGGCAGTCACTCAGACTGGTCCGTGATGGAGAACTGTGCAAAGCAACTTAAAGACCTCGGCGTGCCGTACGAGGCCAAGGTTATCTCGGCACACCGAACCCCGGAGCTGTTACACCGCTGGGTGAACGCCTCCACCGAAAACGGCATGGAGGTCATCATTGCCGCGGCCGGTGGCGCGGCCCATTTGGCCGGCGTAACCGCAGCCATCACATCCGTGCCAGTACTGGCGGTACCGATGAAGGCCTGGAGCACGGAAGGTCTGGATTCCCTGTTGTCCATGGTGCAAATGCCCGGCGGCGTGCCGGTGGGCACTCTGGCGGTCGGCAAGCCCGGCGCAAAAAACGCGGCATTGCTCGCCACGGCCATTCTCGGCAACAAATATCCTGAGTACAAAAAGGCCTACGAAAATTTCCGGACGCAACAGACCGCTGACGGCGAGGCCAACCAGGATTTGCCGGCGGTCTAACATTTTTTGCGTAGGACAGATTTTTTACTGGCGGCTACGATGTGGGAGGGCTAGGAAAGGTCCGTTCCAACGCGTAGTCCTGAACCTATATATACCATTGCGGTGAAAATCTTTGCGGGCAGATCCAACCGGACATTGGCTGAGGCCATTTGTAAATCCATTGATGTGCCCCTAGGCAAGGTGCTGCTGCGTGACTTCCCCAACGGCGAGACCTTCGCTCGCATTGAGGAGAACGTGCGCGGGGAGGATACTTACATCGTGCAGAGTACGTGCCCGCCGGTGAATCAGAACATGATGGAGCTCTTCATCATGATAGATGCCCTCCGTCGCGCCAGTGCCAATCGAATCACCGCCGTGCTGCCGTTCTATGGCTACGCTCGGCAGGATCGTAAGGATCAGCCGCGTGTGCCTATCAGCGCCAAGCTGGTGGCCAACCTGTTGGTCAGCGCCGGCGCCAACCGCGTGCTGACGGTCGATCTCCATGCCCAACAGATTCAAGGCTTCTTCGATATCCCGGTGGACCACCTGTATGCGGCCCCGGTGATGTTCGAATATCTTAAGACCATGGATTTGGGCGAGCAGATCGCGGTCGTGAGCCCGGATGTTGGCGGCATCAAGATGGCGCACGCATATTCACAGCTGTTGCACGCCGATCTGGCCATCGTGGCCAAGCGTCGCATGAGCGACACGGAAATCGAGACCGTTTCGGTCATCGGCAAGGTTCGGGATAAAACCGTCGTTTTGGTGGATGACCTTACCGAAACAGCCGGAACACTGGTTTCGGCCGCAAAAATTCTTCGGCGTCGGGGCGCAAAACGCATTATTGCGGTGGTTTCCCACGCAGTTTTGAATGATTTGGGCATCAAAAGATTGCGTAAATCAAACATTGACGAACTAATTACGACTGATACTGTTCCCCGCCCCCCAATCGAAGGGGTGAAACTCACCACCTGTTCGGTGGCGGGTTTATTGGGTGAGGCGATCAAGCGGATTCATACGAATTCCTCGGTGACCTCGCTGTTTGAGTTTGACGGGATACGAATAGGATAATGAACGCAGTCGAATTAGAAGCACAGCCACGCGAAACTAAAAAGCGCAACCGGAACAAGGCCTCCCGTAAGGCCGGCCGCGTCCCGGGCGTCGTCTACGGCGGTGGCGAAGAGAACAATCCGCTGGTGGAAGTGGATGAGAAAACCTTTGAGCGCGTTATGAGCAGCGCCTCCTCCGACACTGTATTGTTGGATTTAAAAGTTGGCGACAGCACCCGCTTGGCCTTGGTGCAGGAAGTGCAGCACCACCCCGTGAGCCGCAAGGCGCTCCATGTAGATTTCCGGGAAGTGAAGCCCGATCAAAGCGTGATCGTGACTTTGCCGACTGTGCCCATGGGCGAGTCCGTGGGCGTGAAGACCGGTGGCGGCACTTTGGAGCATGTGCTCCGCTACATTAAAGTGAAAGGTACGCCCAGTACACTTCCTGAATCTATCGAAGTGGATGTTTCTGCTCTGGACATCGGCCAAACCCTTCATGTGGGCGATGTGGCCACAGCCGAAGGTGTGGAGCTTTTAGGTAACGCCAGCAACCCTGTGATTTCCATCTCCAAACCCCGCGTATCCGGTAAGGCTAAGGCTGCTGAAGAGGCAACCGATGCTGAAGAAGGTGCAGAGGGCGAAGGAGGCGGCGCGGCCGAATAGTGCCGCTTGGATGAGCCATGAACGAGGCTCATCTTATTGCCGGACTAGGTAATCCGGGCGCGAAGTACGACCACACCCGGCACAACATCGGGTTTCGTGTCTTGGATGAACTGGCCTCAGTTTGGGGCGGAACGTGGTCGGATGAGAAAAAATTTAAGGCCCGTATGAGCCGGGCCACGGTGGAAGGTAGAGCCCTTCACCTCTGCCAGCCGCAGACGTTTATGAACCTCAGCGGCGAAGCAGTCGGGGCCGTGAGTGATTACTACAAAATCACTCCCGCCCGGGTGCTGGTGATCGTGGATGACACCGAGCAGCCTTTTGGGCAGATCCGTCTGCGGGCCGGTGGCGGCAACGGCGGGCACAACGGGCTCGGCTCAGTGCAGCAGCACTTGGCCACAGCGGATTATCCGCGATTGCGGATCGGTGTTGGCCGCCCGTCCAGCGGGCGCGATATGAGTGCACACGTGCTTGGCCGGTTTGCCGCGGAAGAAGTGGGACATTTGGGGCTGGTGCTCCAGCGGGTCCGCCAACAGACCGAATGCTGGCTGCAACAGGGCGTCGCGAAGGCGATGAATGAATTTAACGGGAAACTGGATTTCCCAGACGAGACAACTGAGAAAGAAATAACGTGAAACAATACGAAGGCTTGTTCATCCTCGATACGGACACCAGCGGTGCCACTGTGGATGATATTATTAAGGCCATCGGCGAACTGATTAAGGAAGCCGGCGGTAACGTGACCAACGAGCAGAAGCTCGATCGACGCTCCTTTGCCCGTGTGGTCGACAAGAAGCACAGCGGCGGCTTCTACGTGAGCCTCCACTTCGAGCTGGAAGCCGGAGCGCTGGAGGGATTCAAGACCGCCCTTCGTAAACGCGAGGATGTGTTCCGTACTCAAATCACCCTGTCCGCTCCAGTAGCCGCCTAACCCAAACCCATTGCCGCCATGCCGAACTACAATAAAGTCATCCTGATGGGCAACCTGACCCGCGACCCGGAAGTGCGATACACTTCCAGCGGAACCGCCATCGCGAAACTCGGCATGGCTATCAATCGTCATTGGCGGAATCAGGATGGTCAGCAACAGGAAGAAACCACCTTTGTGGATGTGGATGCCTTCGGGCGCCAGGCCGAGACCATCGGGCAATACCTCAAGAAGGGCCGCCCGATCATGGTGGAAGGCCGACTGAAGCTGGACCAGTGGGAAGACAAGCAAACCGGCCAAAAGCGCAGCAAGATGGGGGTAACTCTGGAGAATTTCCAATTCCTCGATTCCCGCGGCGAAGGCGGCGGTAATGCTGGTGGCGGGAGTGGAGGCAATTTCAGCGACGGCGGCGCGGCTCCTGCAGCGGGCGGTGCGGCCCCGGCGGCCGGTGGCGGCGGTGGGTTTGCAGAAGACGACGATGTGCCGTTTTAATTTTTAACAACTTAACTGAACAGTATCATGGCTAAGAAAGAGATTGAGGTAATCCTGACCGAACCGGTGGTAAGCTTGAACGCCAACGAAGGCGATCAGGTGAAAGTGGCGCCCGGCTACGCGCGAAATTTTCTCTTGCCGCAGGGCAAGGCCGTCCCCGCCAGCATCGCCAACCAACGTTACCTAGAAGCCCTGAAGGCCCGTCGGGCTGAACGTGAGGCGACGGAGCTGGGGCACATGAGAGACCTGCACGAGTCGCTCAAGAGCCTGCGTCTGCACATTCTGGTGAAGACGGGGGAAAGCGGCAAGATGTTTGGCTCCGTGACTTCTGGCACCATCTGCGACGAGCTGCGCAACCAGTTCGATGTGGAGTTGGAGAAGAAGCGTGTGAGCCTGCCCAAGCCCATCAAGGCCGTTGGTGAGTACGACGTGAAACTGAACTTGCACGCGGAGATTGAAGCCGAGTTAAAGGTGTTCGTGGAAAGCAAAAACCCGATCGAGGTGGTCGAAGAAGAGACTGCGGAAGCGGCGGCTCCGGAATAAATCGGCCGTTGAAATTATTTCAGGCGGGGCCATTTTAGGCCCCGTTTTTTATGCGGGAGTCCTTGGCTGCGAATGGCTTGTGAACAAGGGGTTGAGTGTTGCCAGTAACTCCGCGTTGCTACCGAAAGGGGGAAGGATGCTAGGCTGTTTCTTCGATGTCGATGATCGACGCTAACGAAGAGCCGATGCCTGAGCCGCCAATGGAAGATCTGGTGCAGGCTCCGCGCCGCCCCGCACAGGCGAGGCCGCAAGCAGATGTGGACCGGGCTCCACCGCACTCCATTGAAGCCGAACAGGGCGTGCTGGGTTGCCTGCTTTTGGATCCGGATGAAGGGCTCACTTTCTGTCTGGAAAAACTCAAGGAACCGCGCCAACTGGAATTGCCCAAACGCGAGCGCGGCCAGTATGGTTCGTACACGCACAATGCGACGACGTTTTTTTATGAGCTGAAACACCAGGTGATCTTTGAGTCGATGCTGGACCTGCACGAGGCCAAGCAGGCGATCGATATCATCACGCTCAAACAATTTCTCACGGACAAAAAACAGCTCGAGTCCGTAGGCGGCGTGGCCTATCTCTCCACGCTCATGAACGCCGTGCCGTCGGCGGCAAATCTGGAGTATTACTTCAACATTGTCTGGGAGAAATATCTGCTGCGCAAGACGGTGCGCACCTGCACTGAGATTGTGCGCGAGGCGTATGAGCACGAGGGAGAAGTGGCACGGTTGCTCGATGAGGTGGAGGGCAAGATCCAGAAGATCAATGAGGAGCGAGCCGGTGAAGCCGCTTCCACGATGAAGGAACTGGTCGGGCAGGCGATTTCGCGCATTCAGGATTTTCATGAACGCGGTGGTGGTTTGTCCGGCTTGTCAACGGGCTTCATGGATTTTGACAAGATGTCCGACGGCTTGCATGCGGCGGAGATGATCGTCATCGCTGCGCGGCCATCCATGGGGAAAACCTCTCTGGCCATGAACATCGTGGAGCACGTCACGCTCAGCGAAAACGTACCGGTCGGGGTGTTCAGTTTGGAGATGACCGCGGAATCACTGGTTACCCGTATGATTTGCTCCAATGCGCGGCTGAATTTCAAAAACCTTCGGGACGGACTACTCAATGCCAACGATTTCCAGAGGATCACCCAGACCGCCGGCAAGCTTCACAAGGCGCCGTTGTATATTGATGACACGCCGGGCCTGTCCATTTTGCAGCTGCGGGCTAAGGCGCGCCGGATGCATTCCCAGCATGGGATAAAACTCATTGTGATTGACTATCTGCAACTCCTTCACTCTACTTCGCGCCGGGCGTCGGATAACCGCCAGCAGGAAGTGGCGGAGATTTCCAGCGGCATTAAGGGCTTGGCCAAGGAGCTGGGTGTGCCGGTGATTGTGCTCTGCCAGTTGAACCGCGAAATGGAGAAGGACAAGAACCGCAAACCGCGGCTTTCCGACCTCCGCGAATCCGGCTCCATTGAGCAGGACGCCGATTTGGTTGGCTTGCTTTACAAGGCGTACTCCGAGGATGGGGAGGGAGGTCCGCCGGATGAAAGTGAGGGGGTGCCAGTGAACCTGCTTCTGGCCAAGCAGCGCAACGGCCCCACGGGGGATGTGCCATTGGTCTTCCTCAAACATTACACGCGCTTCGAAAGCGCCAGTCGGGTTGATCCCGGAGATGTGCCGAATGATTAGAGAGAAACTGGTTTGTTGGATTTGTCTGCTCGCCATGATGGCGGGTCCGTCATTGTTCGCCCAGCGCAATATCACGGAGATCACCGTGGACGTTACGGGGCTCGGTAATGTGACCGAGCGTTATGTGCAAACCAACATACGTCTCAAGCCCGGTGACGTGTATTTGGAAGGCCGCACCAATGAGGACGTGGTGGCACTGATGAAAACAGGTCGTTTCGAGGATGTGCAGGTGGCTACGGAATTGGTGGGCGAGGATGGAATCAAACTTACTTTTAAGGTTCGGGCTTTTCCTTTGGTGACGGATGTGAAGCTCTTTCTGCTGCGGCGCCAACTGGGTCCGGAGGAGCCGATTGGAAACCCGGCCTTGGCGGACCTGATGGATGCGGAATATCTCGCCATCAAAGAAAGCAAACTCCTGAAAAAGCTCCAAATGATCAAGGGCCAGCAATTCAACTCTGCCCGGATGCACACTGATGAGAAATTGCTTGAGGAAGAATACCGCAAGAAAGGCTATTACCCCATCAAGGTAAAGGGCCAGCGGGTGGGCGGCTCGGTGCGGTATATTATCAGTGAAGGTGAGAAGTTCCGTGTGGAGAGGGGAGAATTGAAGTTCGAATCAGCGAATAACACGGAGTTGAGCTTTAGCCACAAGGAGCTTCGTAAGAACGTCAAGATTCGGCAGCGTCGCACGTGGTACAATCCGGTTTCCTGGATCGTGGATGATGGCCGTTTGTTGCCGAAAGAATATGAGGAGGATATTGAGAAGTTGGAAAAATTTTACCGGGATGAAGGCTATCTGGACATTAAGGTCGCCATTGGCCATGGCGCGGACAAGGTGCTGACGTCGCCGGAATATGAGACGCTTCGAACCAAGCTGTTTCAGGCCAGGGCAAGTCATGCGCAGGCCATGGAGGATTTGGATGATGCCGAGCGTCGACTGGAAAACGCCGGAGCTGATGATGACGAGCGCGAGCTGGATCGTCTGGTTGAAGTGGCCGAAGACCGCTTGGACGATGCGGAAGATGCATTGGATGATGCCGAGGATGAGTTTGAAGATTATCTGGATGAAGTGGATCGGGTTGCGTTTGTATTCACCGTTGATGAAGGCCCTCAGTATTTGGTCGGCAATGTAACCATTCAGCATGGCCGCCGGGTGGATGGGGAATTTCAGTCGGTTGACCCTGCCTTGTTTCCAGATTTTAGACCGGTAATCAGTGCCGATGTGTTGGGGAGTATGTTGGTTTTGCGGCCCGGGGAAGTCTTTCGCCCGGCCGCCTTGCGGGTGGATGAGCGCGAAGATTCTGATTTGGAAATCATTGAGGATGCCTACGGGCATCGTGCCTACATCGACGCCAGCGCGGCGGTGAAACAATCCCCCAACCTGACCAATAACACCATCGATCTGGTTTTTCAGGTGGTGGAGGGTGACCATTTCTTTGAGGAAGACGGAGTTCAAAAATGGGAGCGTGATCCGGTTAATGTTGGATTAGTGAAAATTGAGGGGAATGAGAAGACTAAGGATTTTGTGATTCGCCGTGAGCTGGCGATTTCTCCCGGGGAACCGTTCGATCTTGGTAAAATGGAAAATAGTCGCAGCCGGATTGAGGGGCTTCGTTTATTTGAAAGTGTGCGTGCTACACCGGAATACAGCGACCGGGAACGCGGCTCTACGGTGGAAAATCTAGTGGTTTCCGTGAAGGAAAGTAATACGGGCCGGTTCCAGATTGGTGGCGGATTCAGCACAGACTACGGCGCCTTTGCCCATGTGATTGTGGCGCAGGAGAACTTCGACATCATGCGCTGGCGCCGACCGTACTTCTGGCAGGGCGGCGGTCAGAAGGTTCGTTTGCGCACCACTGCCGGCGGCCGCTTTAATAACTACGAACTCGATTTCGAGGAGCCGTGGCTGATGGGGAAAAAGCTGCGTTTCACCACAAATCTATACACTCGGGAGTTGGAATACTTCCACGATAAGTTTGATGTTGAGGAATCCGGCATGCGACTTGGTCTGGAGCGGGCGATGTTTGGTAACGACTACTTCCGGGGGCGTGTGAACTACACGGTTGAGAGCATCGGGATGGTTGATATGAAAAGCACGGCTTCTCAGGAATTATTGGACGAACGCGGGCACGACTTGATTTCCAAAATTGGCGTGGGGCTCACATTGGATACCCGCGGTGGTGGCATTATTCCCACCAAAGGGCAGCGCTCATCCATAGATGTGGATTTCGCCCCGGATGTACTGGGTAGTGAAAAGGAATTTTACGGAGTTCATCTTAAGAGTGCATGGTACTTCAAGGGATTAGGCGAAGGACATACCATCGAATTGCTATCTCAAGCCGCTACGATCGATAGCTTGACTGGGGGTCAAACGGTTCCCTACCTGTATCGCCATGCGTTGGGTGGTTCGCGAAATCTGCGAGGCTATGATTTCCGAGAGGTGGGGCCGCGTGGAACGGCCGGGGATTATATCGGCGGTAATACCATGATGCACGCAACTGTGGAATACAGTGTGCCCACGCCCATTGAGATGGCCCGTATGGCGGCCTTTTATGATATCGGCGTTGTGAACAAGGATGCCTACGACTTCAGCTTCAGCGGTTACAACGATGACGTGGGAATCGGGGTTCGGCTGGAGATTCCATTCTTAGGCCCCATTCGCTTGGATTATGCCATTCCCCTGACGGGAGACGGCTATAATGATGGCGGTGGTCAATTCCAAGTGAATATGGGCTACACCACAACCTTCTAGGAGATTGATTATGAAACGCGTATTGATGCCATTACTTCTGATTGCCTGTTTGGCTTGGACGCCAACGATTACGGCGGAAACCTCGATTGGAACTATCAGTCTGGATAAGGTGTACAACGGTTATTGGAAAACGGATGTAGAGAATAAAAAGCTCAAGGACAAACAGGAAGAAGCCTTGGGGAAAATCAAAAAACTCAACGAAGCTTTGCAAAAAGAAGGCGACGTGCTTCAACGGATGATTAAGGCACTGAATGATCCCAACCTATCAATCGCGGAAAAAACTAAGCGGCAACAGCAGGCACAAGCAAAGCAACAGGAATTGCGTCAACAACAGGATGCGATTCAAGGGTTTCAGAACGCCACCCAAAAGAATCTGGAATTGGATATGCGCAAGGCGCGGGAAACTATCATGGAAGAAATCCAGCAAGTTGTCGCCGCCGCGGCAAAATCAAAAGGATTGGATTTGGTGTTGGACAAAGCAGGGCGTTCAGCCGCAATTGCTCCGATTGTGGTTTATACCACTGAAGCGAATGATTTAACTGAGGAAGTGCTCAAACAATTGAACCTCAGTGACCCCAAGAAGGGGAGTGGCGGGGGCAAATAGAGCACTCTAATCTTCCGATTCACTTAACCGCTTCTGTTCTTGATCGAGGAGCATGGAGTGGGCTTCCTTAAGGATTCCCGGAATCTGTTCGGCAAACGGGCTGTTGCTGAGCACGCCCTTGGCCGATTCCATATCCAACTTGGCAACATGTTCGCCGGGGAACCAGTGGTCGGCTTGGCCGAGAAGGTTGTAGCGCATCTTACCCCAGTCCACGAGGTCGAGGCTCTTGGCGTAGGTCCAGAGGCGCAGGATCTCGGAAATATTTACCTGGCCGGGCACATCCACGTAATGCGGCAAGCCTTCGGGCCAGCGGGCGCACCAGTCCGCGCCGAGCACGTTGTCCATTTCCTGACGGAGCCGTTGCTCGATCTCGGCGATGGTGGGGGCGATGTTGTCGTAGTGTTCGAGCGTCTCGAGATGGCAGTCAAAATCGCTGGGCTGCGCGGCACCGCAGCTGAGGGTGTGCACCTCGGGGCGGTTCAGGCAGTAGAGCGCGTTAAACTGCATAGGATGCAGCGGGGCGCATAGCTCGGTGAGCTTGGGCGGCGGGGCGTAGAGTTTGCCGCCCTTGTCGTTGGGGCTGATGATGAACACGCCCATGTCGCGCGCGGCGGCGGCTTCTACCGCTGACCAGTTGAGGTCGTTGACGAAATACCAGTGGAGGTTAACATAATCGAATCCGTCACTCTCGATGGCTTTCAGGATGATATCCGTAGTGGCGTGGGTGGAGAAGCCGACGTGCCGGCAGCGGCCTTCCTTTTGCAGCTGGCGCGCGGCGGCCAGGCAGCCGTTCTCGCCCAATGACCAGTCGAGCAGTTCCTGATTGTTGATTCCGTGCAGCGAAAGCAATTCCACGTGGTCCAGCTGCAGGTAATCCATCGAGGTGTTGAAGGTATCGAGGAATTCCTTGGTCGTGGCAAAGGGCGCCACCTTGGTTTGCACGATCAGTTTCTCCCGCGGGAACTGCTTGAGCACGGGGCCCAGCTGCATCTCGGAGCTGCCGTAGCCACGCGCCGTCTCGATGTGGTTGATGCCCAATTCCACCGAGCGATGGATCGTGGCCTCGAGGTTTTTCTGGCCTTCATCGGGCACCTCGCTCCATTCGATGTCGCTCCACTTGTGCTGATAACGCATGCCTCCACAAGAGAACACGGGCATCTCTAAATCTGTTTTTCCGAATCGGCGGTATTTCATCATGCCACAAATTCCAATTCTTGCCGGTGCGGGATGAGCCCGGCTTCATGGGCGCGCCCGAGGAAACGCGTGATGGTGTCGCGCCCCTTGTCGCCGTAATCGAGAGTCCAATGGTTTACGTACATGCCCACGAATTGATCCGCCAATTCCACGCCCATATCGCGCGCGTACTGGAGCGCGTGCTCCACGGCCTCAGGCCGATGGTCGAGACTGTACTGAATACTCTCGGTAAGCAGATCACTCACGACCTTGCGCTCCGCCTCAGCGATGCGTTTGTGGATCACGTTGCCGCCGAGGGGCAGGGGGAGGCCGTCGTTTTCCTCGCCCCACCACACGCCGAGATTCATGCAGCACACGAGCCCTTCATTTTCAAAAGTTAATTGGCCTTCATGAATGATCAGACCCACATCGGCTTGCCCTGCCTTGACCGTGGCAAAGATCTCATCAAACGGCACCACCACATAATCAATCTCCGTTTTCGGCCGGCCGAGCCACAACTGCAGCGCCAGAAACGCACTGGTCATTTCACCGGGCACGGCAATCTTTTTGCCGGCGATTTCCTCTTTCGAATAATGCTCCTTGGCTACCAGCATCGGGCCGTATCCGTCGCCCATACTCGCCCCGCTGGGCAACAGGGCGTACTGATCGCTCACATAAGCGTAGGCGTGAATGCTGATGGCGCTGATATCCAGCTCGCCGCGCGTGGCGCGTTCGTTGAGCGTCTGGATATCCTGCAAAATGTGCTCAAAGGCGTACCCGCGCGGATCAATCAGATCCTTTGCCAGCGCATAAAACATAAAGGCATCGTCCGGATCAGGAGAATGGCCTAGCGTGAGGTGTGTCATCTCCGCAGAGAGTGCGCAAAAGCCCGCGTCATGTCCATGCGATTGATTCGTTTTGACTGGCAAAGCGTGAGGGCTTTGGCCACGCTGTAGCTTGCGACGAGGTATGCGGGACTATTTCATCAGGCGCTTTCTGCTGCTCATTCCCACGCTGTTGGTGATCACCATGATCGTCTTCGGGGTGACCCGCATCGCTCCCGGCGGCCCCATGGAACAGGCGATGATGGAGGCGCAGATGGTTTCCATGGAAGGCGGCGGCGGCCGTTCCGAAGGCGCTGCGCTTAGCGAAGAGCAACTCGAACAAATGAAGGAGCTCTATGGGTACGATAAACCGATCCATGAAGCTTATCTGATTTGGCTGGGTTTGATGCCACGGGAACTTAATCGGCGAGATGTCGATTTTGTGGATGATAAAACCGAGCTTACAGTTCGTATGCGGGTGCCGGCCTTTCATGTGGCTGCACTGGATTGGAATGGAGAC
This sequence comes from uncultured Verrucomicrobiales bacterium, assembly GCA_913048135.1. Lineage (GTDB taxonomy): Bacteria > Verrucomicrobiota > Verrucomicrobiia > Limisphaerales > UBA1100 > UBA1100. Next base: position 13,349 of record CAJWVY010000008.1, on the reverse strand, counting down.
GGTTTTGTGCAGACGACTGAAGTGCCCGAGAGTGTGGTCGGTTATGTGAAATTTGATCAACTGGACACAAACCGAGATGGCCGGATTGACGGGTGGGAGGCGGAAGCCGAGTCGGCCTCCATTGAACGGGCTAGGGAACGGGTGTTGGTTCAGTTGATCGATGGCCAGCCACAAATCGTCAACGCCGATGAAACAATGGTCGATTGGAAAGTGCGGCTGGTGGAATCGGGAGAAGAAACGCCAAACGTTCCGCGTGCGGAGCTATATCGCACACGATATGCCGGAGTGCTGCAGGGTGATCTGGGTAAATCCTTCCGGCATGGGGAGCCGGTCTTGGATGTCATGTTGGAGCGCCTTCCAGTCTCTACATTCTACGGATTGCTGACGTTCTTTTTCACCTTTCTCGTATGTGTGCCGTTGGGGATTGCTAAGGCGATGAAGCACAATACCTGGTTCGACAACGGATCGTCGGTGTTTATCTTTATGGGTTATGCCGTTCCGGGCTATGTGTTGGGAGCCTTGATGATGGTGTTTCTGGCGGCGCGCTGGGAATGGTTTCCCACGGGCGGTTTTACCGGACCCAATTACGAGAGTACGCCGATCGAAAATGTCAGTGTGATGGCCGGAACCAGTGAATGGACTGCCGAACGGCACGGTCTTCGGGATGGGCAGGAGGTTTGGCTGGAAGGAACTGTGCCGGCGGCCGAGCCGGTGTTGGAGAAGGAGGCGGCTTATGTGGTGGCGGTAAAGGATGCTGACACCTTTGAGCTGCTGCCCGAATCAGGCGGTAAACCTGTGACGCTGCAGGCCAATGCGGCGAAGGTGGAATTGCATCGCCATACAAGCCCGTCGGGACGGGCCTTGGATCTGGCGTGGCATGCGGTGTTGCCATTGTTGTGTTACCTCGTCGGCAGCTTTGCGTTTGTGACCATGCTCATGAAAAACCATCTCATGGACAACCTCTCTTCAGATTACATGCGCACAGCCATCGCAAAAGGGGTGCCGTTTTCACAGGCCGTACGACGACATGCCTTGCGCAATTCTTTAATTCCATTGGCGACCAACATTGGACATCAGATCACGTTGTTTGTAGCCGGCAGTTTTCTGATTGAAACCATATTTGATATCAATGGCTTTGGGCTGTTGGGATTTAAGTCCGTCTTGGACCGTGATATTCCTGTGGTAATGGGGATCTTTTTATTATCCGCCACCTTGATGCTCTTGGGGAATATCATCTCGGATATTCTCGTGGCCTTGGTGGATCCGCGGGTTCGATTCAACTGATGATTGAGGATAATGCCAGTACTGCTCCCCCCGCACGCCCCATTTGGGAGGTAGTCGTGTGGGTTTTGGTAGGGCTGATGGTAGGCTTTGCAGTCGGTGGATTATTGGGCGGTTTGCTGGGTGGGCTTTACGGACAATTTTTCCTGACCAGCGCTGAGGTCGGAGCGGGGTTTATCAATGGAGTGAAACAAGGATTCCTGTATGTCGGGGCTGCGGGCGCGTTATTGGGAGGTGGATGGTGCGCTACCTTGCGGTTTAATCCACAGACGTTGCGCAAGCTAAAACGGTTTTATGGAATCAAACGTGGATACTGGTCACTGATCCTGTTAGCGGGCGCGTTTTCAATTTCCTTGTTGGGTCAGTTTTTCGTCAACAACCGGGCTCTGGTTGTGGTGCATGAAGGGCAGACCTATTTTCCGGCCCTCCCGTTTGCCGCATCACACACGGGCGTGGATTTTGGGATGGAGACGGATGCGGAGGGTCAGGAATACAGTTACGAAGTGAATTACCGTGAGTTAAAGGCGCACTTTCAGTCTGCCGGCAAAGGGACTGTGGTGATGCCGTTGGTGCCGTATAGTCCGGAGGAAACGCGACGGATAGGCGACGGTACGCAGCATCCGTCGCCGCCTAATTTCGAGGCGCGCCATTTTTTGGGAACGGATCCGATCGGGCAGGATATTTTTGCCCGCCTGTTTTACGGGTTTCGCATTACGCTGATCTTTGCGCTGATGTTTACCTTGGTGGTTTATCTGATCGGCGTCGTGATCGGCTGTCTGATGGGGTACTACGGGAGTTGGGTGGATTTGCTGGGGCAACGAGCCGTGGAGGTGTGGCAGAATATTCCGTTCCTTTACATGGTCATCATTGCGGTGGCGGCTATCAGTGACCTGCCGTTTAAATTACCCGCATGGTTCAAGATTTTGGTGCTACTGATCATCATGGTGCTTTTTAGCTGGACGAGCATGACGTATTACATGCGGACATCCATTCTGCGTGAAAAATCACGTGACTATGTGGCGGCCGCGCAGATGCTTGGCGCCAGCACTCCGCGCATCATCTTTAATCACTTGCTGCCCAACACAATTTCCACGATAGTGACATTCATGCCATTCACCGTCGCCACCGCGATCATATCGATCACGGCACTGGATTACCTCGGGTTTGGTCTGCCGTCCGGTACTCCCAGTTGGGGGCGGATGTTGCAACAAGGCGTGGCGAACCTGCATGCACCGTGGATCGTGTTGTCCGCCTTTACAGCGATGGTCATGGTGTTGACGCTGGTGACGTTTATCGGCGAAGCCGTGCGGGAAGCCTTTGATCCCAAAAAATTTACAACCTACGAATAACATGAAAACAAAACTGACAGGATTCCTTCTGGCCGCCGCCTTGATTTGGGCGGGGGGGTGCAATCAAAAGCAGTTAAAGAAACCGGCCTCCACAGGCGACGACAAACCGGCGGCGGCTGCGGCGATGAGTGAAGATCATGTGCGGCAAATGGCGCAGGTTTTTGCGCAGGAATTTGCCGCGGAATTGAAGCGGCAAAACGTGACGTTGGCCAATGGAGGAACGGGTCAAACGGGGCCGGTTGTGCCCACGCCACCCGTGGGCCGCGCCGTGACGCTGAAGAGCGCGCCAGATGTGATGGAGTTTTACGAGGCCAATCCCGATGGTTTCACAGTGGCTCAACCCGGCGATTTGCCGTCGGGACTGGAATGGGTGACGGGAGCTGAGTTGGAGGAGTTTGCCAGTCCCGAGGCCAAGCGGGGAGGCACATTCATGGAATACACGTCGGACTATCCGCGCACACTTCGGTTTGTGGGGCCGGACGCCAATGGGGCGTTTCGGAGTTATATGCTCGATTACAACGCGGTGTATCTGGTGATGCCGCACCCGAATGGCGATGGGTATTATCCTGGCCTGGCCAAGGAATGGGCCTATGGGCCAGACGGGCGCACGGTGTTTTTCCGGATCGATCCTGATGCGCGTTATTCGGATGGCAAGCCGCTCAAAGTGACGGACTTCTTCTTTGGTCTCTACATGATGCGCAGTAAACACATTCAAGCGCCATGGTATAATGACTATTTCAGTGATGAGAAATTTGAAAACGTGACGATCTATGATGAGCAGACGCTTTCGATTCGTTTTTATAAGGCCAAGCCGGATGTTATTGAAAAGATCGCCGGCTTGCGGCCGGTGCCGGAACATTTTTATGGCGAGTTGGACGAACAATATGTGGAGGATTTTCAGTTCAAATTTGAACCGACATTGGGCGCTTATGAGGTGAAAACAGATAATGTGAAGTCCGGCGAATCCGTCACGCTCACCCGCGTGCCTGGTTGGTGGGCGGACAAGAAGCGCTTTTTCCGGAACCGGTTTAACCCCGATGCCATTAAGGTGACCGTGGTACGGGAGCCGGCCAAGGTGTTTGAATTGTTCCTGAAAGGCGACCTCGACTGGCACGGTTTGGCCTTGCCGGAATATTGGTATGAGAAATTGCCGGACGACCACGAGCTCGTGAAGAACGGGCATGTGGAGAAGATTCAATTTCACAACGATGTACCCCGGCCGACTTGGGCGGTGCGGTTGAATTCAAATCATCCGGTTTTATCGAATCAGGATATTCGGGTGGGTATGAACTATGCCCTAAACTTTTCTGCCGTCATCGAAAAATGTTTCCGTAACGACTACGAACGAATGCGGACGGTGGCCGATGGTTACGGACCTCGTAGTCACCCAAACCTCAAGGCTCGCGCATTCTCGGTGGAAAAAGCCAAGGAACAGTTCGCCAAGGCTGGCTACACCGAGCTGGGGCCGGACGGCATCCTAAGAACGCCCGCCGGCAAACGACTGTCGTTTGTCTTCACCACGCCATACAAGCGACTGGATGAAGCCGGCGTGATGACCGTTCTCAAGGAGGAAGCCAAGAAGGCTGGAGTGGAGCTGCAAGTGGAGGTTATGGAACGCACGGCGGCCTGGAAAAAAATCAGTGAGAAAAAGCACGAGATGATGCTGGGCGCGCTGAACACCTCCGTGGAGATGTACCCTCGCTTCTGGGAACCCTACCACTCGGACAACGCCTACAAGGAAGACAAGGCAGATCGCTACGATGCCAATGGCAAACTCAAGCCGGGCCTGACGCCCAAGCCGGTAACCAACAGCTTTACCCTTATGGCCGATCACGAAATTGACGGGTTGATCGAACGCTATCGGGAAAGCGAAGACCTCAAGGAGATCACGCAATTGTCGCACACGTTGATCCAGAAAATTCACGACCACGGCGCTTATGTGCCCGGTTGGGTGCGCCCGTGGTATCGCGTGGGTCAATGGCGTTGGGTGAAATATCCCAAGGATTACAACGTGCGCGAGAGTCGCGAGCCGTTCGAATTCCACATCCACTGGATCGATTCGGACGAAAAGGCTCGTACGCTCAAGGCGATGGAGGATGGCAAAGCTTCCGGGGCTGCGTCCATTCGGGTGTTCGATAAGTACAAGCTCGATTAACGTGTCCGACGCCGCATCAGATAACGTGCTGGAGGTGCGCAACCTCGTCACGGCGTTCGACACCGATGCCGGTCAATTGACCGCGGTGGATGGCGTGAGCTTTGATGTTCGGCGCGGTCGTACCTTGGGGATTGTGGGAGAAAGCGGTTGCGGCAAGAGCGTCACTGCCATGAGCATCATGCGGTTGCTGCCGCAGCCGATGGGGAAGATTCTTCAGGGCAACGTGCAGTTTGACGGGGTGAACCTCGCCACTTTGCCGCGCGATGACATGCGGTCCATTCGCGGGAATCGTATCAGCATGATTTTTCAGGAACCGATGACGGCCCTGAATCCCGTGCATACCATTGGCAAACAAATCTGTGAAGTGCTCACTCAGCACAACGATCTCGAGCCGGACGTTGCATGGAATCGGGCGGTGGAGATGCTCGATAAGGTGGGTATTCCGTCACCGGAAATACGTGCCACCGAATATCCGCATCAACTGTCCGGCGGCATGCGGCAGCGCGTGGTAATCGCCATTGCCTTGGCGTGTGGCCCGGAACTGGTCATTGCCGATGAGCCAACCACGGCACTCGATGTGACCATCCAAGCGCAGATTTTGGATTTGATGAAATCACTGCAACGGGATCTGGGGATGTCGATCATCCTCATTACACACGATCTCGGTGTGATTGCCGAAACTTGTGATGAGGTGTGTGTTATGTACGCCGGGCGCGTGGTGGAGCGGGGAGATGCTAAGGAGTTATTTGCCAATCCGCGACACGCCTATACGCAGGGTTTGCTAAGTTCCATTCCGCGACTCAATGGGGTTCCAAAGTCGCGACTCACTACTATCGATGGCATGGTGCCGGCCTTGAATGAACTCCGGCCCGGTTGCCGTTTCTGTCCTCGAAGTGAGAGGGATTATGAACCGCATCATCTAGAAGTAAGACCGGACTTTGTAGAAATTTCATCCGGTCATTGGGTGGAAGCCTGTCCGGTATGTACGTGATGGATACGTCGACCCCCATTTTAAAAACGGAAGACCTCCGGATGCATTTTCCGGTTAAGGGCGGAGTATTCCGGCGTGCATTGGCTTCATGTAAGGCTGTGGACGGGGTGAGTCTATCCATAGAGCATGGAGAAACCCTCGGATTGGTTGGAGAAAGCGGTTGTGGTAAGAGTACGTTTGGTAAAACGATTGCACGACTTTATGAACCTACTGAGGGAGCGATCCGTTTTGAGGGGGTTGATTTAGCCTCAATGTCACGAGGCCAATTGAAACCTTATCGGCGCGAGATACAAATGATTTTTCAGGATCCGTATGAGTCTCTGAATCCGCGACATACCATCGGAACGATTGTGGAGGAACCGTTTGTGATTCACGGGATGGGTACTCGCGAGGAGAGGCGGGAATGGGTGGCGGAATTGCTGACTAAGGTCGGCTTGTCGGAATCCGCAATGAACCGGTTTCCATTCGAATTCTCCGGTGGGCAGCGGCAACGCATCGGTATCGCGCGAGCATTGGCTTTAAAGCCGAAATTGCTGATTTGTGATGAGCCGGTGAGTGCTTTGGATGTGTCGATCCAAAGTCAGGTGCTTAATTTGCTGATGGAACTACAGCGGGACATGGGACTGAGTTATCTCTTCATTTCGCATGATCTTGCTGTGGTAAAGCATATCAGTGATCGGATTGCAGTTATGTACCTAGGGCGCATTGTAGAATTGGCGCCGGCGGCTGAGATTTATTCAAACCCAGTCCATCCATACACCAAGGCATTGATATCAGCTATTCCTGTGCCCGACCCCACTCATAAGCCCGAGCGCGTGATTCTCGAAGGTGATGTGCCTTCGCCAATTGATCCGCCCGAAGGTTGTCGTTTTTGCCCCCGAAGTGGGTTGGAATATTCGGATGAAGTGCTTAAAACCAAGCCGCCCTTCCTTGAGTTGGAGCAAGGTCATTGGGTGGAAGCTTGCCCGGCCTGTGTGCCGGATGCGAGATTAGTGTAACGAGTTGATCTGCTCAGACGTATATGCTAGAAAATTTGTAAGGGGATATGAAAATTCAATCACACATTCAGCGCGGGTTTACATTGGTGGAGATTATGATCGTGGTTGCGATCATCGGACTCTTGGCGGCGGTCGCTATTCCAAATTTGCTTAAGGCGAAGAAGAATGCGCAAGTAAATGGCTGTAAAGCGAACTTGCAGGTCATCGAATCAGCCATCATTCAGTGGTCTTTTGAGAAAAGGAAGGCTGACGATGCCGAGGTCTCAATGGAGGATTTGGCGGAGTATTTTAAGGATGGGATCCCTCGTTGTCCGGCTGGAGGTGTTTATACTTTGGGCACGGTCTCCGATAAGCCGACTTGTTCAACAGTGGGGCACACACTGCAGGTGGAAGAAGAATTAGAGGATTAGCCCCCTTGGACCCCATATCACAACGTGGTTTTGGTGTGCTCGATGGCCTAATCATATTAGCGATTTTGATGGTGGGGGTCGCTATTTTGATTCCTTATACCGTTTCTGAGAAACAGGATCTCAGTATTCAAAAGTGTGTAAAAAACCTGCGTGAAATTGATAAGGCCATGCGTTTGTGGCAATTGGACAATGCAAAGCCGATGGATGCGCCAGTGACGTTTGCTGAAATAGTTGAGTATTTGGCTGAAGGTGTTTCCACAAATTGTCCAAGCGGAGGTCTTTATGTGGTGACCGGGTTGACCAATCCGCCGATGTGTACTTTTCCAGGGCACGCACTCAGTAACGAGGGTGGGGACTAAATCCATTCTTTTCGCACTTCTTCCGGAGTTTTCCCGTTAGTTCGTAATTCGCGTAGACTGAGTGCTTTGTTACGTTTGGCAAGGCGATTGCCTTCGGCATCAAGCATCAGGTCACAGTGATAAAACGCTGGGGCGATTAGTTCGAGAGCACGGTAGAGAAGGAGCTGGCGTGCGGTGGAGACGAGTAGATCTGCCCCGCGGACAACCTCAGTGATTTCCTGAGCTGCGTCGTCCACCACGACGGCGAGTTGATAGGAGGGCATGCCGTTTTTCTGCCACACGGGGAAATCTCCGAAATCGCGCCCGGCCACGAACTGTTGCGGGCCATAGTGCGCGTCTTCGAATGTGACGTGCTCTCCGTCAGGTACACGGAAACGCCAGTTACAGTCGGCTTCGGGTGGCGTGGTTTGTTCACGGCAAGTACCGGGGTAAATCGTTTCACCGCCTTCACCGTGCGGCGCGGCAACGGCGTTTTCCAGATCGCGCCGGGTGCAGGTGCAGGGAAACAAGTAACCCGATTGCTTGAGCTGTTCGAAAGCCTCCCGATACAGGTCCAATCGACCGGATTGATGAAGGACATCGCCTTCCCAGTTTAGGCCGATCCAGCGGCAGTCTTCCATGGCGGCCTCGGTGTATTCCGGTTTGCAGCGGGCAGAATCCAAATTCTCATTGCGATACAGCAGCGTGCCACCGGCGGCTCGGGCACGCTCATGGGCGATCCAGAACGTACGGGCGTGGCCCAGGTGCAGATAGCCGGTGGGCGTGGGGGCTAGGCGGCCGCGGTAGTTCATGAATCCAGAAAACGTCGGGTGATGCCGTCGTATGCGTCGATCCTGCGGTCTCGCAGGAAAGGCCAGTGGGTGCGGGCTTCGTTGACTTGGGCGCGGTCTATTTCCACCAGCACCGTTTCGTTTTGATCCACGCTGCCTTGGGCGATGAGTTCGCCGCTCGGATTGCAGGCAAAGCTTTGGCCCCAGAATTCCAGTCCCGCGCCGCCGCCCGGGGCTTCATGGCCGACGCGGTTAACGGCGGCCACATAACAGCCGTTGGCGATGGCGTGGCCGCGCTGAATAGTCTGCCAGGCGGCGTGCTGGGCTTTGCCTTCAGCGGCTTTCTCGGCGGGATGCCAGCCGATGGCGGTGGGGTACAGGATTAGCTCGGCTCCGGCCAAGGCGGTCAGGCGGGCGGCTTCGGGGAACCACTGGTCCCAGCAGATCAACACGCCAATGCGACCGTAGGCGGTTTCCCACGCGCGGAAGCCCTGATCGCCTGGGGTGAAGTAAAACTTCTCGTAGTACAGCGGATCATCCGGGATATGCATTTTCCGGTAGGTACCAAGCAGGGAACCGTCGGCATCAATAATGACGGCGGAATTATGGTACAATCCGGCGGCCCGTTTCTCGAATAGCGAAGCGACGATCACCACACCCTCGGTGCGGGCTAATTCCTGAAATGCCGTGGTTTTCGGGCCCGGAATGGGTTCGGCGAGGTCAAAATGCTCGTGGGTTTCGGATTGGCAAAAGTACTGGGAGGCAAAGAGTTCCTGCGTGCAAATGATCTGAGCGCCGGCTTGAGCCGCGTTTTTTGCGGCGTTTAGCGCGTAATCCAGATTCTGCGCTGGATTGGGATCACACGCGTGCTGCAACAGGCCGAGGGTGATTTTTTCAGGGACTTTTTCCATGGTGCCGGAACTGCCGGCGATGTTCTCCGCACAGGCTGTCAAGTCAAGCTTGTGCTGAAAAAACAGGGTTATTTGCGAATATCTTTTGGTGAGAAGACCAGTTTTTCCCTTGCTGATTGGCCCGAAACGTCCGTTTACTGCGGGCAGTCGCAGGGCGACAAATCTTAACCAAAGGAGAAAAACAAATGGCGAAACTGACGAAAACCCAAACGATTGCTGCCGTGGCCGAGGCGGCCGACATTTCCAAGGCGCAGGCCAAAGCCGCGCTGGAAGCGGTGGCGAGCCTGGCTTACGACAATGCGAAGGACGGCTTCACGATTCCCGGTGTGGGCAAAGTGAGCGTGCGTCAAACCAAGGCCCGCAAAATGGTCATGCGCTTCGGCCCGAACGAAGGCAAAGAGATCGATGTGCCGGCCAAGACCAAGCTGAAATTCACGTTCCTGAAAGCCGCCAAGGAAGAAATCCTCGGCTAACTGAAACAAATTCTCACGGGCGCCCCGCAAGGGGCGCCTTTTTTTGTGGCTTCATTTTTCGTAGATTAACCGCATGAAGATCGGCGTGGTTGGCGTGGGCGCGTTGGGAGGCTACTACGGTGGCTTGCTGCACCGCGCCGGTGCCGAGGTGCATCTGCTGTTGCGCACCGATTACGATATGGTGCGGTCCAACGGCATTCGGATTGATAGCGGTGAGGAAACCGTCACGGTGGAGCCGCATTGTCATCAGCGACCCGAAACAATCGGCGAATGCGATCTCGTCCTCGTGGGCCTGAAAACCACCGCCAACGACCGCTACCAGGAATTGATCAGGCCATTAACGGGGCCGGACACGGCCATCGCTTGTCTGCAAAACGGTTTGGGCAACTGCGAACAGTTGGCCGCACTCTTTGATCCCGAACAGATTCTGGCAGGCTTGTGTTTTGTGTGCTTGAACCGCACCGCGCCCGGGGTGGTGGCACATCAGGGATTTGGTAAAATTGTGCTGGGCGAATTCGGCCGGCCCGCATTGTCGCGCACGCAGGCCATTGCAGATTTATTTCAGAAAGCCGGAGTGCCCTGCGAGGTGGTCGATCGTTTGGACGAAGGCTTGTGGGGTAAATTGATGTGGAACATTCCCTTCAACGGATTGGGCGTTGCCGCAGCCGCCGGATGGGACGCGCTGCAGTCTGGAAAACTGCCTGAACAATTGGGGGCACCCTGGCCGACGGATCGCCTGTTGGCTGATCCCCGTTGGGAAGGGGAGGTGCGCGCGTTGATGCAGGAACTCATTGAGGCTGCCGCCGCCCAAGAGATTATCCTGTCTCCGGCGCTTGCCGATCGGATGGTGATCAATACCCGAGCCATGGGAGCGTATTACGCCTCGACCGTAATTGATTTCCAACTCGGCCGGTCGATGGAGTTGGAAAGTTTATTTCTGGAACCACTGCGGCGGGCACAGGCAGCAGGCGCCACCATACCGCGGCTGGAGGCGCTTTGTGTTGTTTTGGAAAAGCTGACCCGTTATCTTCCGCGCCCATGAGTGTCCGCGTACGATTTGCGCCGAGTCCCACTGGGTATCTGCATATTGGAGGTGCCCGCACGGCGTTGTTTAATTGGCTCTATGCCCGTCATGCAGGCGGCAAATTTGTGCTGCGCGTGGAGGACACGGATGAGGAACGTAACACGCCTGAGGCAATCAATGTGATTCTCGAGGGCCTGCGCTGGCTGGGGCTGGACTGGGATGAAGGCCCGGCTAGCAACGATCCGGCCGGCGACAGCGTGGGTGATCGTGGGCCGTATTATCAATCCCAGCGCGCGGAGATCTATGCGCGGCGCGTGGAGGAGCTGAAGGCCAAGGGGCTCGCCTATGAGGACGACGGCGCCATCCGGTTTCGCATGCAGCGCGAGGCGGTGACCATTCCGGATTTGATCTGCGGCGATGTGGTGCGGGAATTGACCGATCGCGAACAGGAACAGCCCGACTTCGTGATCGTGCGTTCGGACGGCAAACCGGTGTTTCATTTGGTTAACGTGGTGGACGACATCGAGATGGGCATCACACACGTGATTCGTGGTGAAGATCATCTATCCAACACCGCCAAGCATATCGCACTGTTTCGCGCGTTCGACGTGGAGCCGCCGCAGTTCGCGCATATCCCGCTGATCCTTAATGCCAACGGCAGCAAGATGAGCAAGCGCGACGAAGGCGCCTCGCTGGAGGGCTGGCAACAGGCCGGCTATGTGCCCAGTGCGGTGACCAATTATCTGAGCCTGCTCGGCTGGTCGCCCAAGGACGATTCTCAGGTGATGCCGTTGAGCGAAATCATCGAGCGCTTTGATCTGCCGCAAATCAATCGGGCCAATGCTCGGTTTGATTTGGAGAAACTGCAGTGGATGAACTACGAGCACCTGCGCGCTCTGCCGATGGCCGATTACCGCGAACGCGCCGTGGCGGCCGGGGTGGATTTCGGGGGTGCCACCGAGGACTACATTGCCGCCGCCTTGGGCACTTGTCAGGACAAGGTGAAGCAGGTTGACGATCTACCGACGTTCTGCAGTTTTTATTTCACGGACGAATTCGACTACGACGAAGCCATGGCTGCCAAGGCCTTTGCGCCGGACAACAAGGAACCCTTTGCGCGCCTGCGCGAGGTGTTCGCTGGCGTCGAGGACTTCACGCCGGAGCCGTTGGAGGCGGCGCTGAAGGCGTTGGCGGAGGAATTGGACGTCAAAGTGCGTGTGCTTGTAATGCCCGCGCGCTGCGCCTGCACCGGTGTGAAGGTGGGGCCCAGTCTCTACGACCTGATGGCCGTGCTGGGGCGGGACCGGGTGTTGGTAAGATTCGATAAGGCCTTGGCTGCGATGAGTTGATTTTTTGCGGCGGATTTTGTCCAATCCGCCGGCACAGGCATGACGACTGCGAATCAAATTACCATCGGCCGGATAGTTCTCGTGCCCTTTTTCGTCGTTCAATTGCTTTACTACTTTCGCACAGGCGACGAACTTCATCGGTATCTGGCCATGGCGGCATTTCTGGTGGCCACGATCAGTGACGGTGTGGATGGTTATCTGGCCCGGCATCGGGGGCAGGCCACGCAATTGGGCTCCTACCTCGACCCTTTGGCGGACAAACTCCTAATGTTCTCTGGATTGATCTTGCTCAGCATTGAATTTGAATCCAACCCTTTCGAACAACGCATCCCGCTTTGGCTCACCGGCGTGGTTATCGGCCGCGATGCTATCGTGGTGACCGGCAGCGCGCTACTGTTCGCTGTGTTGGGCAACGTAGAGGTGAAGCCGTTATTCATGAGCAAGACCTCGGCAGTGCTTCAGATGGTGCTGATTGGCTGGGTGCTCTGTAAATTGCCTGGAATAGGTACCGTGGCTCTGGCCGCCGCGGTGGCCGTGACAACGGTAATCACGGGCGTCTTATATGTGCGCGAAGGGATTCGCCAATTCTCAGAACACCCGGCGGCACAGCCGGAGGATGAACAGGAGTGACCGACTTGACAGTTGGGTGCCGTCATTAGATGTTCAAACATATGGCATTCAGTCCAAACATAACATTAAAGGAAGGCGATAAGGCGCCTGCGTTTACTGCGCAAACAAGCGGCGGCGGCAAAGTGTCGCTCAACGAATTTCTGGGCCGTCATGTGGTTCTGTTTTTTTATCCCAAAGACGACACGCCTGGCTGCACGAAGGAAGCCTGTGCTTTCCGGGATGAACACGCTCAATTCGAAGAGGCCGATGCCGTAGTTCTGGGGGTCAGCTGTGATTCCGTAGCTAAGCACGACAAATTTATCTCCAAGTTCGACCTACCTTTCCTACTATTGTCCGACGAAGATCAAACGATCGTAAACGCGTACGGATCTTGGGGCCCAAAGAAATTCATGGGCAAGGAATACGAAGGGATCCATCGCATCAGCTTCCTAATCGATCCGCAGGGCAAGATTCAGAAAATCTGGCCCAAGGTAAAACCCGAAGAACACGCAGCCGAAGTGTTGGCGGCCATTCAGGGTTAGCTTCCCTAGACGAATCACTTCTTCATGCGGCCATCAATGTGGCCACAAAAAACCCGGCCGAGGCCGGGTTTTTAATTGGTTGCGGGAGCCGGATTTGAACCGACGACCTTCAGGTTATGAGCCTGACG
>CAJWVY010000007.1 GCA_913048135.1 uncultured Verrucomicrobiales bacterium | reverse complement strand
CCACCTGGAAGGCGATGCGGCTTGGGATGTTTGCTTTGATCACGCCGGTAATCACCTTCACGCTCGGGCGTTGGGTGGCCACGATGCAGTGGATGCCGGCGGCCCGGGCCATTTGCGTGATGCGCGCGATGGCGTTCTCCACCTCAGCCGGCGCGGTAAGCATGAGATCGGCCAGCTCATCAATCACCACGACGATATAGCTGAGCTTGTCTGGAATCTCCAATTCTTGCTCACGCGGTACGGTGATCTCCTCATCGATCTCCACGGCAAAGCCGTCCTGACCAGCCTCGACCCGTTCTTCGGCACCGCCAAAGAGCGGCAACTCCGGCTCGGATTCCGGCAGCGGTTTCTTAGGTGACCGCTTGTTAAATGCGTGAATGTTCTTCACGTTTTCCTGCGCGAAAATCTTGTAGCGTTTCTCCATCTCCTGCACCACCCAGCGCAGGGCAAGGATCACCTTCTTCGGGTCGGTCACCACAGGCACCACAAGGTGCGGCAGCTTGTTGTACATCTGCAACTCCACGACCTTGGGATCAATCATCACCATCCGCATTTCGTCCGGAGAGAATTTATACAACAACGACGCGATAATGCTGTTCATGCAGACGCTCTTGCCCGCGCCGGTGGCACCAGCGATCAGCAGGTGCGGCATCTCGGCCAGGTCAGCAATCATCGGTTTGCCGTACACATCCTTACCGAGAGCCACGGGGATCTTGGCCTTGCTCTTCTTCCATTCATCGCTCTCGAGCAAATCGCGCATGATGACCTTCGTCTTCACGCGGTTGGGCACTTCCACACCCACCGTGCTCTTACCGGGCACCGGGGCAAGGATATTGATGCGCTCGGCTTCTAAGGCGGCTGTGATGTTGTTGGCGTACGTGGTGATTTTCTCCATCTTCACGCCGGCGGCCGGGTGCAGTTCAAACCGTGTGATGGTCGGACCCTTTGTAATATCGCCCAGCGTCACTTCCACACCGAATTGGTTGAGCGTTTTCTGGATGGTGATGGCCTGCGCCTTGAGTTCCTCGGTGGCGTCCACCTGCGGGGCATTGTACTCGGGGGCTTGCAGGAAGCTGGCGGGCGGCAGGTTGTAATTCTCAATCATCGGCCCGCGATCCACGCGCGTGGCCTTGGGGCCTTTTTTCTTCGGTTGCTGGAGCGGGCCCGTACTGGAAACAGGAGCTGCGATGTGGACGGAGGATTCGGTGCCGTCCTCTTCTTCATCGGTGGCTTTGACGGGTTCCGGTGATTCCACTCCCAATACATCCTCGGCGGTGGCGGACGGCACGGAAGGTTCCGGCTCGTCGCTTTCCAAGGCGTCCGGCGGCAGTACGGTCTCCTCCTGTGCGGCGTCTTCGGGCTCGATGATTTGGGTTTCATCCAGCTCTTCCGCGCCGGTTTTCAGGGTGTAAATCTCAACGCGCTGATCCACGCCTTCGAGGGCAAATTCGCCGAGCAACTGCACCTCATATTGCGGTTGGCTGATCAGGTCCTGCTGAATTTTTTCCGAAACTGCCACGCCACCAATCGGCGCGTAGGGCTCGATGCGTGAGGCGATATTGACACCGTCGCCCAGAATATCCTTGCCGTCCCGCACGATATCGCCCTGGTGGATGCCAATGCGCAAATCGAGATGGGCGTGCCCACGGACTTTCTCCTGAATAGCGAGCGCACAATCCACGGCATTCAGCGAACTGGCGAAGCTCAACAATAAACCGTCGCCGATTTCCTTAAGCCATTCACCTTCGTATTTCTTGACGATCGGCTTGAGCAGGCGGCGTTGTTTGCGGATCAGCTTGAGCGCCTCTTTCTCATCATGATTGGCCAACCGACTGTAGCCGGCGATGTCGGTAAACATGATGGCGGCCAGTTGACGTTTGGCGGAGGTGTCGTCTTCTTCATCCTCCTCATCCTCCGCTGCTTGGGCGGCTTGGGCGCCGGGCTGGCTAAGATCGATGATGCGCGGATCATCCTGCTGCGCGGCGGCGACGGTTTCCTCCGCGGCCTGAGCAGTTTGTTCAACCTGCGTTTGCGTGGCTTCGAGTTTGCGCTGGAGATCTTCCAGTTCCTTGAGGCGCTGGCTGAGTTCATCCTCTTTTTTGGTCAGCTCCACTTCCTCTTCGGCCAGAGGTGCCGAACGGTCAATGCGGCGCAGCTTCCATTTTTGCCACATCTCTTTGGCCCAATCTTTGAGTTGAAAATTGGTGATATACAGCAGGCTCACTGCGTAGACCGACAGCAGGATCACCGTGGCACCGGCCGTGCCTACGTGCTGGAAGATAGCTTTGTTGAGCAGCATACCGATGTAGCCGCCGCCATCCACGGTGTTAAGCTGGCCAGCTAATCCACCGAAGAGGTTGGGGTACAGGCTCAGGCCTGCCGAGCCGGCCAGAATCATGGCGATCGCCCACGGCCAACGTTTGCGCAGTCCGTCGAGTTTGTTGATCAGGAAACCGAAGGCAAATACCAACGTGAGCGGCGGCAACAGATAGGCGGCCACACCCAAGGCCAGGAAACAACCCTGCGCCAGCCATGCGCCAATCAGGCCCACGAGGTTGTGTCGGGGATCATTGATCTCCGTGCCATTGAACGACAAGTCACCCTTGTCGTACGAGAATAGGGCCAACAAGAACAGCACAGCCAATGCAAACAGGCCGATACCGAGAACCTCGTTGGCGCCTCCCTGAGTTGTGTCCTTTTGGGGAGCCTCCTTGCGCGCCATCCGTGCGGACAGTACAGCAGAAAAGGGGGCTATTTTAAAGCTCAAACTGGCCCGTGCCCGGTTCGGAAATTGAATTTCACCGCCAAAAATGGTAGCCGTTTCACTTTCGTGGAGAACCCGCTACCCAACATTCCCAACCCGTGGAAGATCTTCCGGGAAGACCTGAAACGGGTGTGCGACAAGGAAAGCCGCGAAGTGCTGCCCAAGCGCTGGATGCGCGTGGCGCGTTTCATCCTGCTGGCCTACCGCAAGTTTGATGAAGAGCGTTGCTACATGCGGGCTGCCGCGCTGGCGTTTAATTCCCTGCTCGCTCTGGTGCCCGTGCTGGCCTTGGCCGCGGCCATCTCCTCGGCCGCCACGCATGACGAATCGCAATCGGTGCAGCGGTTTGTCAGTAAAATCGTCGTCAGCGTGTTGCCCGCCTCAACGAGCCACAAAGATTCTGCGGTGGAGGAGAAAATCCAAACTATCCGCACCAACCTCGAGCAAAACATCAACAACTTCATCACCAACCTTGCCAGCCAAATTCGGTTGGACAAAACCGGTGTCCTCACCGCGCTGGTCTTTATCTATCTCGGCCTGCTGGTCGTGATGCAGCTGGAGGATACCTTCAACGATCTCTTCAGCATCCGCCGCTCGCGGGCGTGGTACGCGCAGATCCTCAAATTTTCCCTGCCCCTGATCCTCGGCCCCGGCTGTATCATCATTGCACTAGCTCTGACCCATGGCGGCGTCTTCGATGATCTCAGTCAACAATTGCGGAGCTTTGGCGGATTTATCAATACGCTGGTGCCTCTGCTGTTTGCCATGGCCGGGCTGACATTTCTCTACAAACTCATACCCAACATGATTGTCTCCTGGAGCGCGGCCTTTTGGGGTGGATTGGTTGCCGGCATACTCTGGCAGCTGAACCACGTACTCAGCGCCATGTACGTTTCGCATGTGCTGATGAAAAACGATCTGTACACCAAAACCTACGGCGGCAGCCTGGGCCTTTTACCCGTGTTCATGCTGGCGGTTTATTTCACGTGGCTCATCATCCTGTACGGCGCGCTCGTGGCCGCACGGGTGCAATACCATTCCTCGCCGTTGACCGAGAGTGTGGAGGATAAGGACGCCGAACCGGAGAAGCCTGTTGACGCCAAAAAAATCTAACCCAAAAAAAATCGTCGCCCTAATCGCCGCCCTTAACGCCGCGGTGTGGCTGGGAGGCGCGGTCTTTTTCACCTTCGTCGCCGGGCCGGCTTTTTTCAGCCCCGCACTGGAACCCATCCTGCCCAAGCCCGAGGACGGCATTGCCGCGCGCTATCTCATCGGCAAATTCACCGCCTTCCAGATCGCCTGCGCCAGCATTTCGCTCGGCACCATGGCGATTGGCTGGCGCTGGAACGCGCGGCGTTTTCAAGTGCCTCAGGCACTGGTGCTCGGAACGGTAATCCTGTTGATTGTGGTCAGCATGGTTTGGATCATGCCCAAGCTCGATGCCATGCATCATGCGAAGTACGCCGATTACTTTGGGCTAAACGTCACGCCTGAAGTACAACAGACCGCCGCGAAACAATTCGGGCCGCTGCACGGCCTGTCGCAGGTCGGCAATCTGCTGGTGTTGCTTGGGCTGCTCGCCCAGTTCATTCTCACGTGGCGTCTGGCCACGGAGTTGAATCAGAAGGAAAACTAAGTCACCGGTTCCGCGGTCACTTGCGGGGCGTCATTCCACAGCCCCTCGAGATCGTACTCATCACGGATGTCCTTGATCATCACATGCACGATCACGTCAAAATAATCCAGCACCACCCATTTATTATTCCGCACCCCTTCCGGCTTGCCCACGGCTACCCCGTGCTGTTGCTTGATGCTGTCCGCCACCTCCGTCCAGATCGCTCGCACATGCGGCTCGCTAGTGCCGGTGGCGATCACGAAATAATCCGTGATAGTGGACACTTCACGAACGTCGAGGACGATCACATCCTCCGCCTTTTTCTCTTCGGCATACAAACGGCATGCCTCTGCCAATTCCAGTCCCTGCATCAGTTCTCCGAGTAAATCTGCATTGAGTTGAGCAATTGCGCAACCGGTGGCGGCACAAAATTTGCCACGGACCGCCCGGCCCGCAGTCGTTCCCGAATTTCGCTCGCCGAAATCGCCATTGGTTTGCCCTGTAAATAACGCCCGCGAAACGGCTTGGGAAAAGCCTCTTCCGGCGCGCCCGGCCGAGGCACTACCACAAAGGTGGCCGCCGCCGCAAGCGCGTCCGCCTCCCGCCATTGCGGCAACGTCGCCACATGATCTGCGCCAATGAGGTAAAATAACTGCGCTTCCGGATGCTCTGCCGCCAGAGCGCGCAGGGTTTCAATAGAATAAGAGACCCCACCTCGGTCCAATTCCCAAGAGCTGATTTCGATTTCCGGTTCGCCGGAAAATGCCGCGCGCAACATTTCCATTCGCGCGGCCGCCGGTGCCAATGTCTGATCCGGCTTGAACGGCGACTGCGCCGCGGGCATCACGATGAGCCGGTCCAACTCCAGTTCCGCCAATGCCGATCGGGCAATCATCACATGCCCGTTGTGCACCGGATCAAAGGATCCCCCGAACACCGCGATGGATTGCAGATCGGAGTCGGTCATCCCTCAGTCTCGGGCCGCAAATCCGGTGTCTCCAAACTCTCCTCCAACACCCCTTTGGCTTTCGGAAACAATCGCGCCGCCTCAATGATCATCCAGATCTCCAACGCGATCGTGGCAAGCCCAATACCGCCGAGCAGATAATTTTCCTGGCCCGCCTTGAGCCAGCCCGGTGCCACGAAGAGTTGATGCAGCATCGCCCACATGGGCATCACCAACATGAACAACATGGGGATGACAATAAACCAAACCGCCCGTCCGCGCCGCCACAGATAAAATGCAATAACCATAAACGACAACCCAGCAAGCAACTGGTTTGTCGCGCCAAAGAGCGGCCATAACGTCAACCCGCCTTTGCCGGCATTGGCCAAACTCCACTCCGCCCCGCCCTGAGGAATGGACGCCATGGCGGTGGCGAGCACCACTGCGAAAATCGTCGCTCCATGTTTGTTCTGCAACAAGGCAAACGGCGCGGCCGGTTGCGCGCCTTCAATGCCCACCTTACCGCCCAGAGTAGCCGCCAATTCTTGCACCACGTAGCGTTGCAAACGGCAGGCTGTATCAAGTGTAGTGCCGGCAAAGGAAGCCACGAGCACGCCCATCAAGGCAATCGCAACCGGAGCGGCAATACCCAACGATTGCAAGAAATTTGCCGAGCCTTGCACAAAAGCCCCCACTTTGGCGCCCAACGCTTTGGCCGCCAACCAATCGCCGTACTGCGCGGCCCAGGCCGCATCGCCTGTGAGCATGACTCCGTCTTTCATCAGCCCCAAGCCCAGGCCGGCGCCACAGGCTACAATCACCAAGGTGGCCAGAAACCCTTCGGTGAGCATGCTGCCGTAGCCCACAAAGCGGGCATCAGGTTCATCTTTTAGCTGTTTACTGCTCGTGCCGCTGGAGACGAGACAATGAAATCCGCTGCACGCGCCGCAGGCGATGGTGATAAAGAGAAACGGAAAAATAACCGGTGCATTCTCGGGATTCAAATCCCACGCGGGCGCCACCATCGCCAGCTCTTGACCTTCGCCGGGAAACATGGCGGCCACAAACAATCCGAGCACAATCAAAACCAACGCGGAAATGAGCTGCAGCGAGTTGATGTAATCGCGCGGCTGCAACAGGGTCCACACCGGCAATACAGACGCCACGTAGGAATAACCAAGTAACACGATGACCCACATCCAAATGGGCCAGGCGGCGAGCGCGGCATTGAAGTCACCCAGAAATCCTCGGTCCCCGAAGATCACCGTGATGTACATCACGCCCAGCGCTAGAAGCGATGGCAGGAGCAATTCGCCCCCCTTACGATGCAGCATCACGCCAATGATTACCGCGATGGGAATTTGCACCACGCACGGGAAGATCGCCGCCGGGTATTGTTTGAACACAGCGGCGATCACCAAACCAAAGATGGCAAGCACCACGGTCAGCGCCATGAACAAGGTAAACAGAAACAACAACCGCACGCGTTTGTTCAGCAAGCGGCCGGCGATGTCACCGACGGTTTGGCCGTTGTTGCGGAGGCTGACGACCAAAGCACCGAAGTCATGTACCGCGCCAATGAAGATGGAACCGAACACCACCCAAAGCAGCGCGGGCACCCAACCCCACATGATCGCGATAGCTGGGCCGACGATTGGGCCAGTGCCGGCAATAGAGGTAAAATGGTGCCCGAAGACCACGGATTTGCGTGTGGGCACATAATCGATGCCGTCCTCTAACCGTTTACTGGGGCAGACTGCATCCGCAGATAGTCGGAAGATTTTGCTGCCCAACCAACGGCCGTAGGTGTGGTAGGCGACGATGAAGCCAATTCCGGCCAGCAGGGCAATCAGGAGTGTTTCCATGACAACAGGGGTGGGACGCTACCGAAACCAGGGCCTCAAAGCAATGCTGGGCGGCGGCGAATTGAGCTAACAAAAAAATCCGAAAAAACGGTTGTTAACAGGTGTTAGCAGTGTTAGTAACTAACTTTTGCCGCTGGCGCGAGCCATCAACTAATAGTTGGCCTCGCCCGTGCCAAGGAAAGGTGTGCCCCTATCGGCCTCCAGACTTGTCATGGCGAGGTGACGAGGAAACAGATTTATGTCACGACATCGTAGTTTAAAGACCGCCGGATCCGTGGGTGCGAAGCGCAACGTTTTGAAACGTTGGGAACGAGTCGCGCTGCTTCGGAAGCGGGGTCAGTGGAAGGACGGCGAGCGCGTCTCCGGTTTACGGAAGACCAAGCCCGCTGAATAGGTTCTTCTGATTTTTCAACTTCGATGTCCCGGGCCTTCGCCCGGATGGCGTCTTCTGTTTTCCCGGTTGGATACCGAGCGTGTGTTCTGTATCCGGAGGAAAGTTGATGGTGCGCCTGCAAAAATTCTTGGCTCAGGCCGGAATCGCTTCGCGGCGAGCCAGCGAAACGATCATCCGGGAAGGCCGCGTGGAGGTAAACGGCCAACGCATCACTCGGCAAGGGGTTCAAATCAACCCAAAAGCCGACGTGGTGACCGTGGACGGCCGCCATATTCAACCCCTTCGTCATCATTACGTGGCGGTACACAAGCCTCGTGGTGTTTTGTGTACCCGGAAAGACGAGCGCAAACGTGCCCTACTGGGCGACTTGCTGCCGGCGGACTGGGACCTGAAACCCGTGGGACGACTGGATCGCGACAGTGAAGGATTGATCTTTGCCACAAACGACGGCGAATTTGCACTGCGGATCACCCATCCACGGTACGAGCTCCCTAAGGTTTATCGCGTGGAAGTGGAAGGAAAGGTGACTCACCGAACCCTCAAGCTTTTCACGCAGGGCGTGGTGCACCGCGGCGAAACGTTGCGGGCCACCGAAGCCACATTGATCAGCGCCAACGGCACCCGAAGCTTGGTGGATTTGGAGCTGACCGAAGGGAAGAACCGCGAAATTCGTCGCATGTTTGAGACACAAGATTTGAAAGTTACCCGGCTGGTCCGGGTGCAGATTGGCACCGTCAAGCTCGGCGAATTGCCAACCGGTAAATGGCGAACACTGACAAAAACAGAAATACGAACACTGCAGAGGACACAATGAAATCCACCCGACTCATCATCCCCGCGTTGAGCTTGGCCGCGACCACCCTACTCGTGGCCCAAGGCCAACCCGAACCCTTTCCCACCCCAGTCCCGCCGGCCACTCCCGTGCCGCCCGCACCGGTGCCACCGGCACCCGTGACTCCGGCTCCGGTCACCCCGCCGCCGGCCGCCGTGCCCGTGCCGCCCGCACCGGTCACCCCCGCTGTACCAACTCCGGCAGTTGTGCCGCCTGCAGCTACTCCGGCTATCCCTGCTACTCCGGCACCCGCTGCCACCGCTGCGCCTGTTCAACCGGTCTCCGATCCTTCCATTGGTGTTGGCTTGGTGAATGGCACCCGCGTCAGTGCCCGTGGCCGCGCTACGATCTTCAGCTCACTTGTGTTTCAATTTAACAAAGATGAGCCAGTCAACATTCTCGAAGAGATCAACATTGCTGCGCCCAAGGCCGGGGAACCCCGCAAATGGTACCGCGTGCAAGTCCCCGCCGATGCCGGCCTGTGGGTCCACTCCGATTTCTTGGAAGCCGCCAATATTCTGAACGGTGTGGATGCTGCCGGCAAACCGGTGAAGCTCAACGTCTCCTCCGTACGCGCCACCAACCTCAATGTTCGCGGCGGTGCCGGCGAGCAATTCCCCGTCCTCGCCAAAATGCCCCGCGGCTCCCAGCTCGTCCTCACGGGTGCCTCCAAGGGTAAATGGATGGAAGTGCTCGCTCCGCAAAACGCCTCGGTATTTGTCGCCGCCCAATTCGTCACCCGCCAACAAGCCAGTGTGGGTGTCGTGGAAGTCCCGCCCGTTCCTACGGTTACCTCCAACCCCACACCCGTGGTGCCCACCCCAGTGACACCGGCCCCGCCCAAGCCCACCGGCCAGAATAACCCTACCGTCACTCTGCCCATTCAGGAGCTCGGCCAAGGCAACGGTCAAACCCCCGGCGGCGTGGAGGTGAAGCAAAACCCCTCCATCACCAACCCCAAACCCGTGAACCCCACCGAGGTGGCCGTGAACCCCAAGCCTGAAGTAGCCACCCCGGCCAAGCCCGAGGCTCCCAAGCCGCCCAAGCCGGAAGCCCCCAAGCCTGTGCAGATCGCCAAGGTGAACCCGAACCTGCCCGCGCCCACACTCACCAAGCCCAAGACCGACAAGCCCGTGCGTATTGTAACCCGTGAAGGTATCGTACGCCGCACGCTGGATATCCAGTCTCCCACCGGTTACGTGCTGGAGCACCTTGATTCCGGCAAGAAGATCAACTACCTCGTGCTGGACGAACAGGTTGCTCTCAAGTTGAACTGGTTTGTCGGCAAACAAGTCCTCGTCAGCGGCGAAGAAGCCCTCGATGCCCGCAACGCAAACACCCCAGTGCTGCTGGTCAACACCCTCAAGGGCGAGCTCACTCAGGAGTTTATCTCCAAGATCGCCGCCGCCCGCAAAGAGGCTGTGGAGAAGGCGCAACAGGAAGCCGAAGACGCCAAGCGCAAGGCCGAGGAAAACAAGGCCAAGGAAGAAGACTCCAAGCCGGAAGAATCCGCCCCCGAACAATCGGGGGAGGACAAACCCGAAGCCAACTAAGCTCCGTGGCTTCCGACAACCTGATCGATGGCCGCGCCATCGCCGATCAGATTCACGAGGAAACCCGGCGGCACGCCGAGGCCTTAAAGGCCCACGGCACGCCGCCGGGCCTCGTCTTTGTCCGCGTTGGGGAAGACCCCGCCTCCCGCGTCTATGTGGGCATGAAGGAAAAGGCCTGCGACCGCCTCGGCATCCAGTCCCAAACCCGCATCCTGCCCGAAGACACCACCGAGAAAGATCTGCTTAAGCTCATCGGCGAACTCAACGCCGACCCCACCCTGCACGGCATCCTTGTACAGGCGCCCCTGCCATCGCAGATCAATGAAGCCAACATCTTCGCCGCCGTGTCGGCCAACAAGGATGTCGACGGCTTTCACCCGCTGAACGTCGGCAAACTGCTTCTCGGCGATACCGACGGCTTTGTGCCGTGTACCCCCGCCGGCGTCCATGAGCTGCTCATCCGCAGCGGCGTCGCCACCAGCGGCGCAGAAGTCGTGATCCTCGGCCGCGGCAACATCGTCGGCAAACCCATGGCCGCAATCCTTTGCCAGAAATCCGAACACGCTAACGCCACAGTCACCCTTTGCCATTCCCGCAGTGCCGACATCGGCGAACACTGTCGCCGCGCCGATATCCTCATCGCCGCCATGGGCGTGCCCGAATTTGTGAAAGCGGATATGGTCAAACCCGGCGCCGTCGTCATCGATGTCGGCGTCAACCGCATCCCCGATCCCGAGGCTAAAAACGGCAGCCGCCTCGTGGGCGATGTCGACTTTGCCGAGGTTCAAGCCATCGCCGGCCGCATCACCCCCAATCCCGGCGGCGTGGGACCAATGACCATCGCCATGCTGCTGCGCAACACCGTCCGCGCCGCCGCCCGCGCCAACGGCCTCAACCTTGAGACCCCCGAATCTTAACCCATGTCAGATACCCGCATTCTCCCCGATCTCCAGTGCTCCGTGCTCTGTGAGGAAATCCGTCAGGAAGCCAACGGCAACCCCATGCTCATCGGCGTGCTCACGCAGTTGATCGTGCCGCAACTACCCGTCACCGCTTCCAGAATTGTATGCTTTAACCGCTGGACAGCGGGCGTAGGTGAATTCACCGAGCACGTCAAAATTATTTCACCCGACAGCTCCACAACCCTGTGCGAAAATAAGATGAAATACGGTTTGGATAAGCCGGACAACATCCGCACCAACGTCCACCTTTTCGGCAATGTCGAATTCAAGGAGGCCGGCGTGTATCATGTAGAGGTCAACGTCGATGACGTACTCAAGCTGCGTTACCCCTTTCCCGTCATGCTCATGCCGCCCCAAAAAGACCAGCAACAACCGCCCGCTGAAGCCGCCGGAAACTGATCCCCCCATGGAGCCGGAAGAATCCGCACCACCCGCCGAAACGCCTGAAGCTCAGGAATGCGCGCCGGTGGAGGAAAACGCTCCGGCTCCTTCGGGCTTCCCTTTTAGTTTTTCCAGTGTCGCCTCCTTCGCCGCCACCGGCTGGGGACGGTTACTCCTGTGGCAAGCCGTCCTCGCCATCGCGCTGGGCGGCAGTGTGATGTTGGTGTTGGGCCAATACTGGGCGCCCGTGCTCGATGCCGCCGTGGCGCAACTGCCCGAACAAGCCGGCCTAAGCGAAGGCCAGCTCAATTGGCCCGCCGATCAAACCGGCGTGCTCGCCGAAAACGGCTACCTGCGTATCATCATCGACCCCACCAGCCAGCAACAACACGGTCAACTGGCAGACCTGCAACTTGAATTTCGACGCAATACCTGGGTGCTCAGCTCCGTGCTCGGTTATCTGGATTTCCCGTACGCCGTGGAGGAATTCCGCATCAACCGCGAAACCCACATCCCCTGGTGGGGCTCGCGCCGGCCGTTTCTCCTGCTGGGCGCCAGCGTAGCCGTGGGCGTGGGCTACAGCCTGCTGACGTTGTTGTTTGGGCTCCTCGGCATGTGGCCGGCCAAGACGGTCGCCTTTTTTGCCGATCGCGAAGGCGGCTTGAGTAAACTATGGCGGCTCACCACCGCCGCCTGGCTACCGGCCGGCGCGTTGTTAACCATGGGCTGTCTGTGTTACGCGCTGCAGTTTCTGCCCCTCATGGGTTTGTTGATCTTGATCCTGCTTCATTTGATTGTTGGCTGGGTGTTTCTCTTTTTCGCCCCCTTCTTCCTGCCGCCCGCTGTGCACACCGCTGAAAATCCCTTTGACCACGAGGATGCTCCCGAAGAGGACCCCGAGGCAGAAGAATCGGATGAACCTTCACAGGGCCGACCTGACAACCCTTTCGCCTAGGCCGGCTTGCAGTTGTTTACAACTGCCGATTGCCAGTGCGTGTCGCGTCGGATAGCGTGGGGTTGATGCGTGAATTTCTGGCCATTTTCATCGCAATCCTCGCGACAGCGTGGATCGGTTGCGAGCCCACCGGAGGGGCTGTTAACGCCGAGGATAAGGAACCGCACTTCCTAGAAGGCCGCCGCCAAATGCAACAGCGCGATTTCGAGGGCGCCGAGCGTTCCTTCCACAAAGCCCTCGAAGCCAACCCCCGCTCCTCACTGGCCCATTACGAAATTGGGCTACTCTACCTCACTCGCAAATCTGCCCCAGCCGCGGCCATCTATCATCTCCAACGCTATCTCAGCCTCCAGCCCAACGCTCCCAACGGCAAGGATGTCCAAAACCACATCGAAGCACTCAAGGGCGATTTGGCAAGGGATATTCTCGGCTCACCACAGCACGCGCCTGACACAGCCATCCAACAACTTCGCTCGCAACTCAACCAAATGGCCGCCGAAAATCAGGCCCTACGGCATCAGCTCCAATCCCGCGGCATTAACCCCAATCCGCGCCCGGCCACCAACAGCACGGTTCAATTACCTCAACCCGGCGGCACCTCAACTCCACCGCCACCGGTAGCCAGCCGCAAGCACAAGGTGCAATCTGGAGAGAACCCCACGGCCATCGCCCGGCGATATGGGATTCAGCTCCAGGAACTATATGCCGCCAATCCGGGCTTGAATCCCTCCAAACTGCAGATCGGTCAGGAGTTGATTATTCCTACTCGGGAATAGTACACTCCCCGCGCACACCCGACCATGCAGCGCGTTATCCTTGTCATCCTCTTCACCTTTTGGGCGTTTATGACCTATCGCCTATGGCAGGTGGAATACGCCGGCCAAAGCCTCGGTGCGGCCTTGGATATCCAAGTAGTCTGGGAAAAAATCCTCAACGCTCAGGACGAAGCCAAATTGCAGGTAGTGGATGAACGCAGCAACCAACTGCTTGGCGCATTGGATTGGACGCCTACGGTGGTGCGTGACACCACCCAAGGCGGCAGCGTGGAGGGTATGGTAGAAAAGGTCGGCGAGTACACCTTAGATATTAGCCGTGGCCGCCTGCATTCCACAGACTCCCGGGAGGATGTCATTTTTGATTTTCACATCAGCCTCAGCCCGTTTCCGGACCAGCAATGGACCTCGGTGCAAGTGCAACTCGAACGCGAGATCAGTGAACGCCAATTCGAATTTACCGTGGATGCCCATTCCACAAATAATTTCGTCACCCTCCGTGCCAGTCTGGAGGGGGCCGAGCAGGAAGTAGACGTTCCACTGGAAGACCTAAGTAAACCGGAGAAACTGGTGGGCGCCGGATTGAAGTTGGCCGGCGTGCCGGCGCTCGCGGCCAGCGGAGCTTCGTTGATGGTGAAGAATTTTCTGAACTCAGAGGAACTCAAAAATCGCCCGCTGAACTTCAAGCTGGAACTCCCGCGTCAGGCCCACATTGACCTGCTGCCCGGCGTGCGCTCGCGCATCAAGGTGTATCGCATTGATGTGCCGATCGTGGAGGATATGCTCGTGAAAATTTACGTCAACACGCTCGGGGAAATCCTGCGCGTGGAGATTCCTGATGTGCTGATTGATACCATCAGCAAAACCTCCAAGCTCGACCTGCCCAAATCCATTGTTCTGCGCAACCAGAACTTTTACGGCCGGTTGCGCCGTGATCAATGATCGAACTGACCCATCTCGTGAAGGAATTCGGCGACCTGACCGCCGTCGATGACCTGAGTCTCACGGTCGGCAAAGGCGAATTTTTCGCTGTGCTCGGCCCGAATGCCGCCGGCAAAACCACCACCATCAAAATGCTGGTCGGCCTCATTGCCCCCACCACCGGTACAGCCAAGGTGTGCGGCTACGATGTGCAAACAGAGCCCATCGAGGTGCGCAAGCGCCTCGCCTATGTGCCGGACTTTCCGTTTTTGTATGATAAGCTTACGCCGTGGGAATTCCTCCGGTTCACCGGCCAGCTCTTTCACATGAACGAGCAGGACATCGAGACACGCACGCGCGATCTCATCCCCCGCTTCTCACTGGAACCGTACCTGCGCAAGAGCATCGAAAGCCTTTCCCACGGCACACGCCAACGCATCGCGATTGTCTCGGCGCTGATGCACAACCCCGAGGTCTTTGTGCTGGATGAACCGATGGTGGGTCTAGATCCGCATCACCAATATATTCTCAAGGAAGTGCTCAAGGAACGTGCGGCGCAAGGGATGACCGTGTTTCTCTCCACGCACCAGCTGAGCGTGGCCGAGGAAGTGGCTGATCGCATTGGCATTGTGCACATGGGCAAGCTGGTAGCCGTGGGCACCGAGGAGGAACTGCATAATCTAGGCGGCGAGGGCAATGCCGAGCTGGAGGCAACCTTCCTAGCCCTGACGCGAGAAGAATCCGACGTGGCCGTACAACGCCAACTGCATCAAGGCTGATGAGCGATTCCTCCCAGCGATTTCCGTCGCCGTTCCTGCTGTTGCTGAAGGTAAACCTGCTACAGGCGTGGCGCCGCGTCACGCAGGCCGGTTCGCGCTCGGGCACGCTGTCGTTCATGGTAGCGGTGTTCCTGATCTTCTATCCCCTCATCGCTTCCGGCTTGTTTTGGGCGGGCCTGCGTTATGTCTCTAAATTCCCCGGGCTGGGCGACCTGTTGATTGAGCACCTGGTGTTCCTGCTCTTTGCCATGCTCTTCATGCTGCTGCTTTTTTCCAATGTGGTGGTTGGCTACACCAACATGTTTCGAAATCAGGAAACGCGTTTTCTGCAAACCCTCCCTTTCTCGGCCAACCACATCTTCCAATGGAAGTTGGTAGAAACCACCGTGGTGGCTTCATGGGCCTTCCTGCTGCTGATTGCGCCCTTGGTGGTCGCCTATGGCATTCACCAAAAGGCGGCGCTGGGATTTTATTTGGTCACGCCGTTTTTGGTGGCGTTATTTATCATCCTGCCCGCGGTCTTCGGCTGCTGGATTGCGGTGTTCATGGCTCGTTATCTCGACCGCAGTTTATTTCAAACCACCGCCGTGCTCTTGCTGCTGGCAATCGTGTACATGGTGAAGGTGTACCTCCAACCTGAGGCGGCAACTGAACAAACCCTAGAAACGCGCGTGCTGGATCTCACCGACCGGTTACTGGCCAAGACCCAATTCGCGCAGTTCCCTTTCCTGCCCAGCTACTGGCTCTCCAGTACGCTCACCAACTGGGTGGATGGCGCACGCACTCTGGCACAGTTTTTCATCGGCGTGCTCACAGCCAATGTCCTGTTCTTCGGCTTCCTCGGCTTCACCAGCACTGGCAAAACCTTTTACCAATCCCTATCCGCCACGCTCAGCCGAGGCAGTCTAGCCGGGGATTGGAGCCAGGCCGTGTCCTTCGCCCCTCGGCTGTGCGCGCAAATCATCCTGCTCGCGTGGTTCTTGCCTCTGGTCAATCTCAGTAGCATCAAGGATTTCTGGCACGGCGAATTCGCGCCTTTGGCCGAAACCTATGCGGCCCAGAAAAAATCTCCGGACATCGCCTCCATTGATCTCGGTCGTTGGACTACGAACAAGGTGGCGCAATTGGAACCACGACTGGTGCAGGATGGCTTATACGCCTTGAAACCCAGCCTGCGCCTCCTCTACGAACGTAGTGCCTCAGGAGAGATGCAGCAGTTAGGGCCGGACTTGGAGTATCTCATCAATGCCAATTTACGTTCCACCCTATCCGGCTTGGACCTTGTCCGGGGCCGCAACCATCTACGAGGCCCGGCCGCGGAGTTTGCCGCCGAACCGGAGGCGGTTTTGATGCCCGATGCGCCAGCCCTGCAGGTGCAGGATCTGCACAACACCCCGCGCCCCACCGTCCACACCAATCATCTTTTGATTCCAGCCGGCGACACCCAACCTAAGGCCGATGCTACCTATCGACTTTATTTCCGCCGCGAAGTGGAAAAGGTAGATGAAAACGATGAGCTAACCGGAGAAACATTTAATGTCACCGATCACGGTAATTACTTTGAAGGCGCATTGACCCGCGAAGACGCCAGCCATCTTCGCCTCACTTTCACCAGCACCAATTTTACTGAGCACATCCGCGGCTCCACCGCCCAGGAACTTTGGCAGCAACCCGACGCCGACCTGCCGGAAACCGACCTCAACCATTGGCAGCTCACCAAGCTGGCGCCCGTGAACGAAGCCGCCGCGCCGGCCGATAAATCCGTCTCCGCCCTGGGCCCCATTTGGCTGGGGCTCATTCCGTTGCTCGCCGTAGTCTCGTGGGTGCTGAATTCCCGCAGCGCCCATTTGCTGACGGCTAGCAGCATTCTGGGATTGCTGGGCTTGTTCCTCTTCCAATCCAACCAATGGCTCACTGCGTTCGGCGGCGAAGCCCCCTTGCAACATCTCTCGCTAATTGGAACCGGCGCGTGGATCATTCTGTTAACGGCTCTGGCACAAATCATCAGTGTAATCTGGCAAACCTCGTTGACCGCCCGCTTTCAAGCCTGGTATCGCGCGCAACTGGAAAAACGCAAGGACTTCGATTTTGCCCCCGGCTATCTGGACAGCACCCTGCAACGCGTGCCCTTCCTCTCACCGGATGTGCGCGCCGTTGTGCTCAAGGATATACGCATCTTCTGGCGCGACACCGCGCAGTGGGGCCAATCGCTCATCCTCTTTGGTATTCTCGGCATTTACATTTTGAACCTCCGATTTTTCACGGAGCAATTCACCTCGCTGTTTTCCAGCGGCCGGTTTGGTGGCGATTATTTTTCCAAGCTCGTCAGTTTCATGAACCTCGCTGCGTGCGCGCTGAACCTCGCCACGTTGACCACGCGTTTCGTCTACCCGCAGTTTTCGCTGGAAGGCAAACGCCTCTGGATCGTCGGCCTCTCCCCGCTTGGCTTAAACCGCGTGGTCGGCGTGAAGTTCATGCTAGCCACCGTCATTTCGCTGGCGATTTCCATTCCGCTCATTTGGCTTTCGAGCAACATGCTGCATTTGCCGACAGCCCAAAAAGTGTTTTTCTGCGGCGGCATCTCCGTGATGGCTCTGGCCCTGAACGGTCTCGCCATGGGCATGGGCGTGATGTACCCGGATCTCAAGGAGGATAACCCGAGTAAAATTGTCTCCGGCTTCGGCGGCACGTTTTGTTTGGTGGTGAGCTTTGTGTACATCGGCATGGCCGTGATGATGCTCGGAATCGGGTCGCCCTTTGGATCGCCCTGGCAAATTTTCGGCCGCGCGGATGAAACCCAGCAGGCCATTTACATCGGCATGTTCCTCGTCTTCTCGCTGGGAGTCGGCTTCGGCCCGTTGGCTTATGGCCTCCAGCGCGCTCGGAATTATGAGCATTAACCCCACCCGTTGGGGGCTTTTTAGCGGCACACCCCAACCTGTGCTTTACTTTTGTTGTTCGGCGTTTTAGCGTTTTTGCCATGGCTGCGTTCGATGAGCCGGATTTACTGGAGGAGGATTTTCCCGTCACCACCAAGCGCACAACTGTGATGTCGGATGACCGGGAGGAATTGGATCACCAAGCCACTTCATTACAAACGAAGTTGGCCGAGCTGAATCGTGCCCGCGAGAAGCTCGAACGCGAGAAGGCCACCGTGGAGGATTCGCGCCGACGCTTCTCGGAATTTCAAACCGGCCGAGAGGAGATGATGCATGAGCTGACGCGCAGCCTCGGCCTCATGGAGGAAGCGCACATGGATACCCAGCGCGATGCCGAGCAAATGGCCCGCACCATTGAAGATTTGCGTGATGCCATGAGCAAGGTGGAAACCTTGGAGGAAGTGGACACGCACGACGAACAATGGAAAGTGCTGCTCACCCGCAATCTCACCACCATCGAAAACGCCCGCATGGAGTTGAATTCAGCCCGCCTGAAATGGACCCTGCTCAACGGCGAAAGCGATGAGGAATCCGGCGTGTTCTCAGCACCGGCCGCCACCGGTTCGGGCGGCATGTCCATGCCGCGGTCTTTCGGCCAAATGTGTCTTTGGGGATTGGCGCTTACTTGGCCCGTGTTATTGATTGGCGCCGGGATCCTCGCAGTCCTGTTGATGAAAGGTTAGCGGTTCATGGGGTGGTTCGGGGGCAAATCCGATGCGATGAAGTCGCGCGCGAGGGAATTGAATTCCCAGATTGAGCAGCTGGAACAGCAGATTTCAGATCTCGAACATGTCTCCACCTCCCGCAACGCCACGGAGATCCGCACCACGCTGGAGGAAACTTCGCCGCTGCCGAAGGATCCCATCCTCTCGAACGATTCTACCCCCGCCGAATTATTTCCGCCCGAGCCCGATTCCCCTCGGCTATATAATGACCAGGGTGTGCGGAAGTTTGATCTGCATGGTTGGTGGCAGCGTTTGAAAAAACCGGACACGGCGCCGGAGCCGACGCCCAATGAAAAACTGGTGACCTATCTCGCGGCCGGGCGCAACCACGGGTACACCGCCCTGCGTAAAGAAACGCGCGTAGCCCGCAACCGCCTTATTCTCCTCACGCTCGTGCTCATCGCCGTGCTCTGGAGCATTCTCAGCCTGCTCATTCCGCAGTTGTAAACGGGTTTGGCTTGCGACCCGATGGCGGCGCGATAGCTTCTTCGCGTGAACTCCGCCCTTATTGAATCCGAGCTGGGAACGTTTCGTGCGCAGTTTACCGAGACCGGTCTGGCACGGCTTCAATTTCCCCAGGCCAAGGCAGACCCGCTGGCGAACGCCATCGATCCGCCCGCCAAGTGGCTGCACCAAACCACCTCGGCATTGCACACGATGTTGCAGGGCAAAACCCCACGCACATTGCCGCCGCTGGATCTCTCCGTCGGCACGGCATTTCGGCAGGCGGTTTGGGATCTGCTGCTGGCCATTCCCGGCGGCACGGTGCAGACCTATGGCGAACTCGCCTATCAGCTCAATCAACCTAAGGCCGCGCGCGCCGTTGGCGGGGCTTGTGGGGCCAATCCGATTCCGGTGATTGTGCCCTGCCATCGGGTCGTGGGTGCTAATGGGAGCCTAACGGGATTTTCCGGCGGTATGAAATGGAAGGTTCGCCTGCTGCGGATCGAGGGCATTGAACTGCCGCTTCATTGACACGCTACCGCGCGATTGATAGCGTCCCCGCCTTTGTCGGGCATGAATTACAAAGAAACGCTGAACCTGCCGCAGACCGGTTTTCCCATGAAAGCCGGCCTGGTGGAGCGTGAGCCGCAACGGCTTGAGCAATGGTATGCGGAGGATTTGCACGCCCGCATTCGGGAGCGCCACGCGCAGGCCAAGGAGACCTTCGTGCTGCACGACGGGCCGCCTTTTGCCAACGGCGATGTGCACATCGGCACGGCGCTCAACAAGATTCTCAAGGATGCCATCCTGAAATTCCAGACCATGCGCGGTAAGAATGTGCCGTATGTGCCGGGCTGGGATTGTCACGGGTTGCCGATTGAATTCAAGGTGGTGCAGGAGCTGCGCAAGGCGGGCCGCGAGGATGCCAGCCCGGCGGAGATCCGCCGCGAATGCGAAGCCTACGCGCGCAAGTACATCGATCACCAACGCACCCAGTTCAAGCGCCTTGGCGTGTTTGGCGACTGGGAAAATCCGTACCTCACGCTCGACAAAAAATATGAGGCCGATGAGCTGCGGCTCTTTGCGGATATCGTTGAAAAGGGTTTTGTCTATCGTGGCAAAAAGCCCGTGTACTGGAGCATCCCCTGCCGCACGGCGTTGGCCGAGGCCGAGGTGGAGTACGCGGATCACGTCAGCCAATCGATTTTTGTGAAGTGCCCGGTGGAAGGCCAAGACGACACGTTCCTGATCATCTGGACCACTACGCCGTGGACGTTGCCGGCCAACCTTGCCGTGGCGTACAATTCGCAGTTCACCTACGTGCGCGCCAAGGTGGGCACCGAAACATATCTGCTCGAAAGCACGCTGCTGCCCAAGGTGGCCGAGACGTGCGGCTGGGAGAATGTCGAGACGCTTGGGGAAATATCCGGCGCGGAACTGGGCGAATTGCGGTACGTGCATCCGTTCATCGACAAGACCGGCCCCGTGCTGGCCGGCGATACGTTTGTGGAGAATAGCACCGGCTCGGGGTTTGTGCACATCGCGCCCGGGCACGGACTGGAGGATTACGGGCTCGGCAGCCAGAACGGCCTGCCCATTTAT
Source organism: uncultured Verrucomicrobiales bacterium (assembly GCA_913048135.1). Lineage (GTDB taxonomy): Bacteria > Verrucomicrobiota > Verrucomicrobiia > Limisphaerales > UBA1100 > UBA1100. The sequence continues at coordinate 20,846 of CAJWVY010000007.1, read as the reverse complement.
TCGCCGGTCGATGACGCCGGCAAACTCTCCCACACCGATGATCTGCCGGCCGAGGCACAGATGCCCGCGGAGCTGGTCGGCCAATCCATTCTCGAAAAGAACGGTACTAGCGAAGCCAACGAAGCCGTGCTTGCGCTCCTCCGCCGACTCAATCGACTCGTGCATCACGAGAAGTATTCGCACAGCTACCCACACTGTTGGCGCAGTAAGACGCCGGTGATTTTCCGGGCGATGGATCAATGGTTCATCAAGATCGATCACGAGAATTTCCGTCAACAAGCGCTCGCCGCCATCAACGAAGTGAACTGGGTGCCCGGTTGGGGCCAGAACCGCATCGAAGGCGCGGTGGAAGGCCGGCCCGATTGGTGCATCAGCCGCCAACGCACCTGGGGCGTGCCGATCCCGGCGTTTTATGCCGGCACCGAACCGATCCTCGATGCCCGCATCGTGCGTAACACCGCCGCGCTCATTGAAGAACACGGGTCCAATGTCTGGTTCGAACGCGACACAGCTGCCCTCTGGACCGACGTAAAGCCCGCTGACTGGGAAGGCCCCGAGCCCGACGGTAAATCGATGGACACGCTCGATGTATGGATCGATTCCGGTTCCAGCTCGCGCTCGGTAATCATGCAGCGGCCTGAGCTGCATCATGCCGAAAAGGAAGGCGTGGAGAACTGGCAAGCCGATGTCTATCTCGAGGGTAGCGACCAGCATCGCGGTTGGTTCCAAAGCTCGCTGCTGCTTTCGCTTGCCGGCAATGGCGCGCCGCCGTTCAAAACAGTGCTGACGCACGGTTTCATGGTCGATGCTGATCGCGAAAAAATTTCCAAGAGCAAACAGGGCCAAGGCGGCTATGCCAAACCGCAGACCAGCGAGGCCTACGTCGGCGAGTATGGCGCGGACATCGTGCGACTATGGGTAGCCTCACAGGATTTTCGTAACGATATCACCGTCAGCAATGAGCGCATCAAAAAGGTCGCTGAAACCTATCGCAACCTTCGCAACGCCCTACGCTATCAGCTCAGCAACCTATACGATTTTGATCCAACCCAACATACCGTGGCCGATTCCGAGCTGACGCCGCTGGATCGCTGGATACTTGATCAATTCACTGCCATGCAAGGCGATGTCACTGAAGCCTACGAACGATTTGAATATCACGTGGTATACCAGCGCATCAGCCAGTTCGTTTCCGTGGAACTTTCATCAGTCTACCACGATTGCGTGAAAGATCGCCTTTATGCTGATGCCGCTGATTCGCCACGCCGGCGCGCCACTCAAACCACTCTGCTACGCCTCTGTTCCGGCCTTGCTCGCATGCTCGCGCCTATCTGCGTGTTCACCTCCGAGGAAGCCTGGGAATTTCTCCCTGGCGACAAAGCTGATTCTGTACACCTTGCCGATTGGCCCGAGGAAAGCCTAAATCTTACCGATGAAGAACGCGCTGATTGGGAAAATCTCTTTGCCCTGCGCGAACCGGCGCTTGCGGAACTGGAAAAGGCGCGTCAGGAAAAACTCATCGGCAAAGCCCTTGAAGCCCGGGTTACCATAACGGCCAATCCCGAAGCACTGAAAACAGCCCAAGCCCACGCCGAAACACTGCGCGAATTAATCAATATCTCCCAATTAAAACTCACCGAAGACACGAGCGCTGAGGCCGCCGCCTATTCTGTCACTAAGGCCGAAGGGACTAAGTGCAGCCGTTGCTGGCGCTGGGAAAAATCGGTCGGCCAATACAAAAACCACCCTGAACTCTGCACACGCTGCATGGACGCGGTGGCGTAGCCTGTTGCATCCCCCAAACTCCCGCGGTATTTGTATGTACCCGCAGCGGATCGGGTTTTGCTGGGTGAAGAAATAGCCGACGCCAATTGTCAGTAGGATTCCGTACAGCAGATACAAAAAACCCGTACGGAATTCGTATACCACGAATGCGTCCGTTTCTTCAATGAGATGGCATGGCTTGGACAGCTCCATCCTAGCCGGTCACACCTTCGGCTCCCAACCCTTGCGGTATTCGCGGCCCCAATATTGTTCCATGGCCTCGGCATTGTCCTTCACCTTACCGGTCTTGGGATCGACATCGATGGCGCCGCCGGTGCGATAGGCGATGTTCGCCAGATGCGTGAGCTGCGTGCTGATCTGGGCATCACCGATTTCGGAATTGAGCGGTTCATCGGTACGGATGGCGTTCAGGAAATTTGCGAAGTGAAAGCCGTCATCCCATTTGCCGGGATTGGCCTTCACCTCTTTGCCACCGAGATCAAACTGCTTGTAGCCGGCACCGTGAATCTCCAGGGATCCGCCTTTGCCGTAGAAGGTGCAGAACGGCCGCTTCTCTTGGCGGCGCGGATGGCAGCTGCTTTGATCCCAACCGATGCCAACCTTGCCGAAGTCGTACGTGGCATACGCCGTGTCGGGCGTTTCCTGATCGTCATCATGATGATAGCGCGCACCGTGCATCGTCACGCGCTCGGGATAATCCACCTCCAAGCCCCAGCGAGCCACGTCCATGAAGTGCGGTCCGTTATTCTGCATTTCGCCGCCGCCATAGAACCAGTGCCAGTGCCAGTTGTAATGCACGAGGTTATCCTTGTACGGCCGCTCCGGACACGGGCCCTGCCAGAGTTCCCAGCCCTTTTTGCCCAACCACTCGGGCACCTTCACAAACTTGCCCTTGCCGATGCTGCCGCGGCTGCCACCGTAGTAACAGCGTGCAAATGTCGGCGCCCCAATCTCGCCAGCCTTCACCCGCTCGATTCCCTCAATGATACCCGGCTGGCTGCGGCGTTGATTGCCCATCTGCACCTTGCGCTTGTATTTCTTCGCCGCGGCCACGATCAACTCGGCTTCGCGCGCATTGTGACTGGCGGGTTTCTCCACGTACACATGTTTGCCAGCTTCCATCGCGAGAATGGCCATTGGTGTGTGCCAAAAATTCGGTGCGGCGATGGACACCGCATCGATCGATTTATCGTCGAGGATGCGCCGGAAATCATCTATGCCCTGCGGATCTTGCGTTTGCGGAAATTTCGCTAACGACGTCTTCGCACGGTTCATGCCGCTGGCCACGCGCCGGCTGTCCACGTCACACAAATACGCGACCTCACAGTTGGAGGCCTCAAGATACTTAATCGCGTGCCCCATGCCCCGGCTCAGGCCGATCACACCGGTGACGATTTTCCTTTGGGTATCCTTGGCTTTGAGAATGGCCGGAAAAGCAAGTGAGGCAGCAGCGGTGCTGCCCACGAATTGACGACGGGTAAGTGACGTTTTCATAGGCGTTTAGAAAGGCTACGCACTGACGCCTCGATGGCAAATGATAAATTAAACGGTGCCTTTTTTGATCAAGGCACAACCATATTCGCGGTTCATACGCGCAATGAAATCTAGCGAGATTTGCTTGGGACAAACTGCTTCGCAGGATCCGGTAACCGTGCAGCTGCCAAAGCCCTCTTCGTCCATTTTCTGTACCATCGCTAAAGCCCTGCGCTCTCGCTCTGGCTGGCCCTGTGGCACCAAACTAAGGTGTGATACCTTAGCAGCTACAAAAAGCATAGCACTGGCATTCTTACACGCAGCCACACAAGCCCCACAGCCAATACATTGGGCTGCGTCCATGGCCAGATCAGCATCCTCCTTGGGAACGGGTGTAGCATTAGCATCCGGCACGCTGCCAGTACGTACGCTGACAAATCCACCAGCCTGCTGAATACGATCAAATGCCGTGCGATCCACCACTAGGTCACGTTGCACTGGAAACGCCGAAGCGCGCCAAGGCTCAATGGTGATGGTCATGCCATCACTGAAATGACGCATATGCAACTGACAAGCCGTAGTGCCTTGCTGGCCTCCGTGCGGAACACCGTTAATTACCATGGAGCATGAGCCGCAGATACCCTCGCGACAGTCGGAATCAAATGCGATTGGCTCTTTTCCATCCTCGTTGAGGCCTTCATTAACAACATCTAGCATTTCGAGAAATGACATATCGGTATCTATACCTTTAGCGTCGTATTCCTCGAAGCGGCCAGAGTCATCGGTATTGTCCTGCCGCCACACTTTCAGTTTTAGATTTAACTCCTTACCCATTACTTATAACTCCGCTGGGTCATCTTCACCTCTTCGTACTCGAGAGATTCCTTATGTAGTTGAGGTTCATTTTGGTCGCCCTTATATTCCCACGCCCCAACGAACGCAAAATTTTCATCATCCCGCTTAGCTTCCCCTTCCGCAGTTTGGTGTTCCTCTCGAAAATGACCACCACATGATTCTTCGCGCTGAAGTGCATCTCTGCACATTAACTCGCCGAATTCCAGGAAGTCTGCAACTCGCCCAGCAAGTTCGAGGCTTTGGTTAATTGACGCATTTTCGCCTGGAACATTAAGATTGCTCCAAAATTCCTCGCGCAATTCCGGGATTTTTCTAATGGCTTCTTCCAGCCCGGACTTATTGCGTGCCATGCCGCACTTCTCCCAAATGATTTGACCCAACTCACGGTGGAATGAAGTGGGCGTCCGTTTTCCTTTAATGGAAAGGAGTTTATCAATGCGGGAACGCACCTCATCCTCTGTTCCTGTGAATTCACTTGAATCAGGGTCAGGACGGTTATCGGGGCCTCCATCAGCAAGGTATTGCCCGATTGTGTAAGGCAGGACAAAATAGCCATCTGCCAAACCTTGCATCAAAGCACTAGCTCCGAGGCGATTGGCACCATGTTCAGAAAAATTAGCCTCTCCAATCACGAAAAGACCCGGAATATTGCTCATCAAATTGTAATCCACCCACAGCCCTCCCATGGTGTAATGGACAGCAGGATAAATGGTCATGGGGTTTTGATACGCGTTCGAGCCGGTAATCTTTTCATACATGTCAAAAAGATTACCGTAACGTTCACGCACGGTGCTCTCACCCATGCGGTTTATTGCATCAGCAAAATCTAGATAAACCCCCAGCCCTGATGAAACAACTCCTCTGCCTTCATCACAAACTTCTTTGGAATTTCTGGAGGCTACATCGCGAGGCACAAGATTTCCGAAACTTGGATATTTTCGCTCCAAATAATAATCCCGCTCCGCATCTGTAACATTGCTAGGATGCAACTCTCCTTTTCGAATTTTTTCAGCAACATCAGGACTCTTTGGCACCCACACACGGCCATCATTTCGCAGTGATTCACTCATCAAAGTTAGTTTACTTTGATGATCTCCGCTCACCGGAATACACGTTGGGTGAATCTGTGTGTAACAAGGGTTCGCAAAGGCCGCTCCACGTTTGTAGGCCCGATGGGTCGCTGTCACGTTGCAGCCCATGGCGTTTGTTGAGAGATAGAAGACGTTACCGTAACCTCCTGTAGCCAAAACAACAGCATGCGCCGAATGCCGGCTGATTTCGCCCGTAACCATATTCCGCACAACGATCCCCTTCGCTTGACCGTCGACAAGAACGACATCAAGCAACTCTGTGCGAGTGTACATCTTTACCTTACCAAGACCAATCTGTCGGCTAAGCGCAGAGTAGGCTCCGAGTAGTAGCTGCTGCCCAGTCTGGCCTCGGGCGTAGAAGGTACGACTAACCTGTGCCCCACCAAAGGAACGATTAGCAAGAAGACCGCCATATTCACGTGCGAATGGAACACCTTGTGCAGCACATTGGTCGATGATGTTCACACTGACCTGCGCAAGGCGATAGACATTGGCCTCGCGAGAGCGATAATCCCCACCCTTTACAGTGTCGTAGAACAAGCGGTAGACCGAATCACCATCATTTTGATAATTTTTCGCGGCGTTAATCCCACCTTGTGCAGCAATCGAATGGGCGCGGCGGGGGCTATCTTGATAGCAGAAGCATTTTACATTGTAGCCCAGCTCGGCCAATGACGCTGCTGCCGAGGCACCGGCTAAACCACTGCCCACTACGATTACCTCGTACTTCCGTTTGTTAGCCGGATTAACAAGGTTTAGATCAAAACGGTGTTTATCCCATTTTTGAGCTATCGGTCCGGACGGAATTTTGGCGTCAAGGTTCATGCTATTTAACAAAGCCCGCGAGCACAGCAACAGGGATGGAAATATATCCGAGGAAAATCAGAATGGCCACCGCCTTCGCGCCGCAGTCGATCCATTTTCCGTAATTCTTGTTCTTCATTCCCAGAGACTGAAACATTGCACTAAGCCCGTGGCTTAGGTGCACGCACAGCAATCCGATAGCGACCACGTAAAAGCCAACCACCCACGACACGTTAAAGCCGTTGACTACCATTCGATAAACGTCGGACGCATTCTCGCCCTCAGCACCTTCGCCCTGCGGCAGCGGCGTCACGAAGGCCGTTTGGTTATTGTCCCCGTCCACCTCATGCACGTAGTAGGTTTCGAAATCGCCTTTGAATTCTCCGGAGATACCGTTGATCTGCGGCACCTTCCAAGTGTAATGCGCCAGATGATAAAACGCGAAGGCCGCGATGATCAGGCCGCTGAAGATCATGGTGCGCGCGGCAAACCTAGCCACGATGTCATCCCGCCGATGCCGGTCCACCGGATCCACTTTGACTTCATGCCGCTTGCCGGCGGCCTCGCGGTTTTCGGTTGTTAATTTCAGCGCGGACCAAATATGCAACCCGGCCATCGCCAGTAGTCCCAGCCGCGCCACCCACAACAGCGGTCCGAGATCATGCAGCTTCTTGGCATACTCATTGAGCGCCGCCGGCCCAGCGAACACCAGCAGGTTGCCGAGCAGGTGCGCGATGATGAACCCGAACAGGCCCGCGCCTGTGATGGCCATGATGTACTTTCGCCCCAGCGAAGTGTTGAAAATGCCCTTGATGAGATTCATCGGCTGGGGGATGTATCGTACAAATCCGCCCCCAGCGTCAAATGAATTGAAAAGCAAAAGGCGATGAATTGCCCTCATCGCCTTTGCCTCTCAATGGTGCACCGCTTACTCGGCCAAGGAAAACTCCACCGAGTCGTCCTTAGCCTCGGCGGCAATGGCGTCGCCGGGCTTGAAATCACCGTCGAGCAGCTTCAACGCCAGCGGGTCGAGCAGGTGTTGCTGAATGGCCCGCTTGAGCGGGCGCGCGCCGAATTGCGGATCGTACCCCGCCTTGGCCAGAAACGCCCGCGTGCCGGCGTCCACCGCCAACGTCAGTTGCTGATCGGCCAAACGCCTATCCACGCGGTTCAGCTGGATATCCACAATGGAGCCCAGCTGCGATTCGTTCAGGCTGCCAAAGAGGATACTGTCATCCACACGATTCAAAAACTCCGGTCGGAAATGCCGCTTCAGCTCGTTCATCACGTCGTTGCGCAACGCCTCGTCGGTCGCTTTGCCCGCGGAATAATATTCCTGAATCAACGGGCTACCGATGTTGCTGGTCATGATGATCACCGTATTCCGGAAATCCACCGTGCGCCCCTGTCCATCGGTCAGGCGCCCATCGTCCAGCACCTGCAGCAGTACATTGAACACATCCGGATGCGCCTTTTCGATCTCGTCGAACAACACCACGCTGTACGGTCGACGGCGCACGCTCTCACTGAGCTGCCCGCCTTCCTCGTGCCCCACGTAGCCCGGAGGCGCACCGATCAGGCGGCTCACGCTGTGTTTCTCCATGTACTCACTCATGTCGATGCGCGTCATTGACTGTTCGTCATCAAACAAAAATTCCGCCAACGCCCGCGCCAGCTCGGTCTTACCCACGCCGGTCGGCCCGAGGAAAATGAAGCTACCCATCGGCCGCTGCGGATCCTGTAACCCACTGCGCGCACGGCGCACGGCATTGGCCACCGCGGTGACCGCTTCGTTCTGGCCGATTACCCGCTCATGCAACCGGCTCTCCATGCGCACTAGTTTCTGGCGCTCCCCTTCCAGCATACGGCTCACTGGAATGCCCGTCCACGTAGCCACCACGCGCGCCACATCCTCCTCGGTCACCTCTTCACTCAGCAGGCGGTTGCCGTTCTGTTCATGAATCGCCGTCTTGGCCGCAGCCAGTTTCTCTTCCAGTTCTGGAATACGCCCGTACTGGATCTCCGCGGCCGCGGACAAATCGCCCGTGCGCTCAGCGGTCTCCTGATCGCGCCGCGCCTCCTCGATCTGGCCGTTGATAATGCTCGCCGCATCAATCGACGCCTTCTCGTCCTGCCACTGGCCCTTGAGCTGCGTCGCGCTTTCCTTGAGGTCCGCCAGCTGTTTCTGCAACTGCTCCAACCGCTCGCGCGAGGCCGCATCCTTTTCCTTTTTGAGCGCTGTCTCCTCAATCTCCAGCTGCAGGATCTCACGCTCCAGTTGATCAATCTCCACCGGCATCGAGTCCAGCTCCATGCGCAGGCGCGAGGCCGCTTCATCCATCAAATCCACCGCCTTATCTGGCAGGAAACGGTCGGCGATGTAGCGGTTGGACAACTGCGCGGCACTCACCAGCGCGCTGTCCTGAATGCGAATGCCGTGGTGCACCTCGTAGCGCTCCTTCAGCCCGCGCAAAATCGCGATGGTCTCTTCGACCGACGGTTCCGCCACGGTCACCGGTTGAAACCGCCGTTCCAGTGCCGGGTCTTTCTCGATGTGTTTGCGATACTCATCCAGCGTCGTCGCGCCAATACAGCGCAATTCGCCGCGCGCCAACTGCGGCTTCAACATGTTCGCCGCATCCGCCGAGCCTTCCGCATTGCCCGCGCCCACAATCGTGTGCAGCTCGTCGATAAACAAAACGATCTGTCCCTCGGCCGCCGTCACTTCCTTCAGGAACGCTTTCAGCCGATCCTCAAACTCGCCGCGATATTTCGCACCGGCAATCATCGCGCCCAAATCCATCGCCACAATCCGCTTGTCGCGCAGCGAATCCGGCACATCCCCGCTCACCACACGACGCGCCAGGCCTTCGGCAATCGCCGTTTTGCCCACGCCCGGCTCGCCGATCAGCACGGGATTATTCTTTGTGCGCCGCGTCAGCACCTGCATCACGCGGCGAATCTCATCGTTCCGTCCAATCACTGGATCAATTTTCCCTTCCCGCGCCAAAGCCGTGAGGTCCTTGCCATACTTCTCCAAGGCCTCAAATTTATCTTCCGGATTCGCATCCGTCACCCGCTGCGATCCGCGCACCTCGTTCATCTTCTCCAATAACACCGACCGTTCCACGTCATGCCGTTGAAACAGTTTCTTCAAGGCCGCGCCGCACTCCAGCAGTCCGAGCAGCAGATGTTCAGCACTGAGATATTCATCGGCCAACGCCTTCGCCTCCTGCTCCGCGCGATCCAGCGCCTGCTTCAAGTCGCGACTCAAAAACACATCGCTCGCGCTAACGCCCTCCACTTGCGCGCGGCGATCCAGTTCCGCGTTTAGATCCGATTCCCATGATGCCAAGTCCACTCCCGACCTTTGCAACAGCGTTGGCACAATCGTGCCCGTCTGTTGTGTCAACGCCAACGCTAAGTGCGGCCCGTCCAATTCCTGGTGCGACCGCTCCCGCGCCAATTCCTGCGCCGTCTGCAGCGCTTCCTGAGATTTCTGAGTTAACTTGTCCATCATGATAATTCTCCTTGGTTCAAATGTTCTATTCAGCCTGCCGGGGAGCAATCCGCTCCCCGGCGGCTTCATGATTATTCCACGCGCACTTCAATCGATTTCGGCAATGCCTCCTCGCGCTTGGCCACACGCACGGCCAACACGCCGTTTGTGAATTGCGCAGCCACACTTTCGGCATCGCTATCCTCCGGTAAGGTGAAGCTGCGGCTGAAGGTGCCATGCGAGCGTTCGGTGCGATGGTAGGTTTTCCCCTCCACCGTGCGCTCCAGATCCCGCTCGCCGGACAACGTCAGCACGCCGTCCTCGACCGTCACCTTCACCTTGTCCTTATCCAGCCCCGGCAATTCGGCGCGGATCACGTAATCCTGTTCCGTTTCCTCAATGTCCACCACCGGCGACCACGCCACCGATGCCTGTCCCTCGCCGCCCAGCACCGAGGCCAGCCGGTTATGAAACAACGCGTCCATCTCATGGATCGGATTCCAAATACTCAATGTGTTCATGCTCTTTCCTTTCAGGCGGTGTTTGCTTCCACCAAACCGGCCCGCCATGGCCGATTCGGCTGTTTAATTCAAATTGAACCCCAGTTATGGATTCAGATAATGCCTGTTAATATCAGATCCCGTGCCATCCATTACTAATGTAAAAACACGCAATAAACTGCATAAAACACAAATATATTCCGTGTTTCATTGAAAATGAATTGTGAATATACTGATAATAAGGGTTATTATGGCACACTATATTATGCGCCTTAATGTCTCCTTATTGGCGCGCTAGATATTTTAGAGAAGGAATGATGTGGGCCACGGAATTCTCTGTGCCGCGGCAAAGCCAGCGGGATTGAAGCCCGCTGACCAAGGCTCCTTGGTGATCTTCACGTTCCCCATCCCCCACATGCAGAATGCGAGCGGGCGGAGTTCCGAGACTCTCGGCTGCCGTCTGGAAAATACGAGCATCAGGCTTATGCGCGCCGATTTCGGCGGACACATGAATGACCTCAAACCAATGCGCCAGCTCGAGCGATTTCAACAACGGGCGCAGGCGATCGTCCCAATTGGAAATCACCGCAAGGCGAATGCCCTGCTGCCGCAACGCCGTCAGCGTGGGAATGACGTCCTCGTACACATGCCAACATTCCGCCTTGGCGAAGTGACTGTAGAGTTCCCCGAAAAATGTCTGGCTGGGCAGTTGCGTAACTAGGCCTTCGAAAGTGGCATCCACCACCGCCGCCCAATCGGCCCGAGTGTATTGAAAGGCATCCTGTGCCTGCCACGCTTGGACAAAGCGTCGGGTTAATTCTTCCGGCTCCGCCTGCACGCCATGTCGCGCGGCCACCTCGGCATAAATATGCCCCACTGATGGCCAGGGCTCGATGAGCGTGCCGCCGACATCCAGCGTTATGGCTTCGACAGTTTCCATTCGTTCAACCCTCGCTCGCCGGCAGCCGTCATAAGGCCCAGTTGCTCGATCACTTCGCCAATGAGATACAACGAACCGGTCACCACCACCAGCGGCGCTTCTCGCACGGCTGCCAATCCATCGGCCAGTGAGTCGTGATGCTCCACCTGCTCGCAACCAGCCTTTGCCTCCTCAGCCAATTGCTCCGGCGGCAGGCCTCGTTCACTGCTCACGGGCACACACACCACGCGCGTGGAAAGCGGCGCCAGCGAGGCCAATGTGCATTCCCAGTTTTTATCGGCCAACATGCCGATCAGCAGGGTGGGGCGATGGCCGGGAAATTCCTCCTGCAACACATCCGACAAGGCCTCGGCGCTGGCGGGATTGTGGGCGGCATCGATCACTACCTGCTGACTGCCCAAGGTGTGACATTGCGCACGGGCAGCCCAGTGGACTTGGGCCAGGCCGGTGTGGATGGCTTCGGGTGTGACCGGCAAATTGGTTCGCTCGGCCACGAGCTTGGCCAGTGTGGCGTTCTCGCGTTGGTGCCGGCCAATCAAGGCTGTGGGAGTTTCACCACCGAGTGTCAGCGTGTAGGGAGCACCGAGGGATTCCGCGGTTTGTTGAATCACTTCGGCGGCGGGCGGTTCCTGTCGGGCACTGAATACCGGCACGGCGGGCTTGATGATGCCGGCTTTTTCAGCAGCAATTTCAGGCAGAGTTTCACCCAAGTATTGTTGGTGATCCAAATCCACCGGGGTAATCACGGACGCCACCGGGGTCACGATATTGGTTGCATCCAACCGCCCGCCCAGACCGGTTTCGAGCAGCACCACATCGCATTTGTGCCGGGCAAACGTTTCCAGCGCCATGACGGTGATAACTTCGAAAAAGGTCGGGCTGGCATCGGCAGGAAACTCACGGAGCCGCTGCTGCATGGATTCCACCAACGCGACCACTTCAGCCTCTGGAATGTGTTCGCGGTTGATCTGGATGCGTTCGCGAAAGCTGACCAGATGCGGCGAGGTGAAGAGGCCGGTTCGGTAGCCGGCCGCGCGATAAATACTCTCCAGCATCGCGCACACACTGCCTTTGCCGTTGGTGCCGGCGACGTGGATGATTTGAAGCTGTTCCTGAGGGTCGTCCGCGAGCGAAGCCAACTGGCGTGGATTATCCAAACCGAGCTTGGAGCCGAGCAGGCGTAGGTCGTAGAGCCAATCGATGGCTTCAGGATAGGTCACGGCTAGTTGCCGTTGGCGCGTTCGTGTGCGGCCTTGATGAAGCCGGCGAAGAGCGGGTGCGCCTGCACGGGCTTACTCTTGAATTCCGGATGCGCCTGGGTGGCCATGAAGTAGGGATGATTTTTCAGCTCAATCAACTCCACGAGATTGCCGTCCGGCGAGGTGCCGCTGAAGACAAAATCCTGCGCCTCGAATTGCTCACGGTAGGCATTGTTGAATTCGTACCGGTGTCGATGACGTTCATTGATCTCCTCGGTGCCGTAAAGCTCGGCGGCCTTGCTGCCGGGCGTGAGCGCACAGGCCTGCGCGCCGAGGCGCATGGTGCCGCCCATGTCGGTGATGTTTTGCTGTTCGTCGAGCAGAGCGATGATGGGGTGGGGCGTCTGGGCGTCAAACTCCGCCGAGTGCGCGCCGTCCAGCCCGAGGGCATGTCGGGCAAATTCAATGCAGGCGATCTGCATGCCGAGGCAGAGGCCGAGATAGGGCACGTTGTTTTCTCGCGCGTACTGGGCGGCCAATACCTTGCCTTCCACGCCACGCTCGCCGAAACCGCCGGGCACAAGGATGCCGTCCATATCGGCCAAATGCGCTGCGGCGCCATCGCGTTCGATGTCCTCCGAATCCACCCGCACGATCTCGATGGCGCAATCGTTGGCGCCGCCGGCGTGGGTGACGGCTTCGTAGACGCTCTTGTAGGCGTCCTGCAAATGGATGTATTTGCCGATCACCCCGATGCGTACCTGATGCTGCGGCTTAATGATGCGCTGGATGACGGCCTCCCATTCACTCATGTCGGCCGGTGACGTTTCGAGGCCCAGTTCCTGACAGACGAGCGCGTCCATTTTCTCGCGCTGCAGCATCAAAGGTACTTCATAAATGGAATGTTCCACGTCGATCTCTTCGATCACGCCGTCCACAGGGACATTGCAAAAGAGCGAAATCTTCTGGCGCATCTCTTCATTGATTGGCTTCTCCGTACGGCACACGAGAATGTCCGGCACAATGCCGATCTCGCGTAGTTTGGCGACGGATTGCTGGGTGGGCTTGGTCTTCAGCTCGCCGGCCGCACGTATGTAGGGCACGTAGGTGACATGGACAAAAATGGAATTGCCGCGCCCGCATTCGAGGGCGAATTCGCGGATGGCCTCGAGAAACGGCAGGCCTTCAATGTCGCCAGTGGTGCCGCCGATCTCGGTGATCACCACATCAGCGCCGCTTTGTTCTCCCACTTCCTTAACGCGTTGTTTGATTTCATCGGTCACGTGCGGAATCACCTGCACGGTTTTGCCGAGATAGTCGCCGCGCCGTTCCTTCTCCAGCACAGTCTGGTACACGCGGCCGCTCGTGAGGTTGTTGAACTGCGTCAGCTCCGAATGGGTAAACCGCTCGTAATGGCCGAGATCCAAATCGGTTTCCGCGCCGTCATCGAGCACGTATACTTCGCCGTGTTGAAACGGGCTCATCGTGCCGGGATCCACATTGAGATAGGGATCGAACTTCTGCAGCGCCACCTTGAGACCGCGCGCCTCGAGCAGGGTGCCGAGGGAGGCGGCCGTTAGTCCCTTGCCGAGGGAACTCACTACGCCGCCTGTCAAAAAAATGTATTTCATCTACTCAGCAACGCCTCCACACGCTGCACATCTTCCGGCACATCCACTCCGATGGCCTCGTACTCCACTGGGCGCACGGCAATCTCAATGCCATTCTCCAGCGCCCGCAATTGCTCCAACCGCTCGGCTTGCTCCAGAGGGGAAGGGGGAAACTCCACCAACCGCCGCAGCGCCTCGCACCGGTATCCGTAAATGCCCAGATGCTTCAAAAACGGAAAGGCCTGCAACTGCTGTTCGGGACTCTCCTCGGCCATATCGCGCACGAACGGAATCGTGCGTCTCGAAAAATATAGGGCGCGGCCCGCGGCACTGACAACGACTTTCACCACGTTGGGGTCCGAATAGTCCGAAATGTTGTTCACAGGCGTAGCGGCCGTTGTCATTTCCGCCTCCTCCAAGGCGCCGGCCACCGCGTCGATCACCTCCGGCGCAATGAGCGGTTCATCGCCCTGCACATTCACCACGGCATCACAATCCAGCCGCGCCGCCACCTCCGCAATCCGATCCGTGCCGCTGGGATGATCGGCCCGCGTCATTTCCACCGGGCAAAACTCCCGCGCCACCTCGGCAATGCGCTCATCATCCGTGGCCACAATGACCTCGGTCAGACTCGTCGCCTCGCGACAACGCTCCACCACATGCTGCACCAACGGCTTGCCCGCGATAAGATGCAGCGGTTTGCCGGGAAACCGCGTGGACGCATAACGCGCTGGGATAATGCCGATGATGTTCATGCCTGTTCCAAAATCCAATCCGCCGCACCGACCACGTCATCCACCAGGGCGGCGCGCGCCACGAGAGTCGGCTCGGCCTGTTCGAGTTCCGCACCGTAGCCCGTACGCACCAGAATGCTCTGTTTCACGCCGGCATTCCAGCCGCATTCGAGATCAGCAGCCTTATCGCCCACCATATAACTTTGATCAAGATTGATGCCAAACTCCACCGCGGCATCCATCAGAAACTTTGGGCTCGGCTTACGGCCCGGCCCTTCCTGTTCAGGGGATTCCGGCGCGTAATATATCTTCTCAAAAGCGACGCCATCAGAAGCAGCTAGCTCGGCAGTCAGTTTATCATTCACCGCATGCATGTCCGCCTCGGTGTAATAGCCCCGGCCAATACCCGATTGGTTGGTGACGATGAACAGCCTGTATCCGGCATCCATCAGACGGCGCAGGGCTGGGCCGCTGCCGGGGATGATCTCGAGTTGATCGGGGTCGTGCAGATAATGCCGCTCCACATTGAGCGTGCCGTCGCGATCGAGGAAAACGGCGCGGTTCATGCGAAGCTGGCGGCCAGTTCCTTGGGCGTCACGGTAGCCGTGCCGATTTTCCCGACCACCACGCCGGCGGCGTGATTGGCGAACAAGGTGGCTTCCAACGGCGACGCGCCGGCCGCAATAGCCGCGGTGAAGCTGGCGATCACCGTATCGCCGGCGCCGGAGACATCGTACACCTCCTGCGCCACCGTGGGGATCACCACCGGCCGTGCGCCGCGTTGGGCCAGTAGCATGCCTTGTTCGCTCAAGGTCACGAGTAACAACGCCGGCTGATACGCCGCCTGCACGGCTTTCACCGCGGCTATCAAATTTTTATCGCGCAACGGATTTGAGTGACGCGTTTCGTCTGTGAGTCCGGCGAGTTCAAAGAGCTCCCCGCGATTGGGAGTAATCAACGACAACCCGCTAATATCCAATTGATGCGAGGGCTTTGGGTCCAAGCTTAGCCAAATACCGCGCGGCCGGCAGAGGGCACGTAGGCCTTCAAGCAGTTCCTGCGTTACCACGCCCTTATTGTAATCAGCCACCACAATAGCGCCTGTACCGGCCAGTTCCTTCTCAACCGCACTCAACAACCGCTTGGTGGTGCGACTGTCTCCGGCCTGCTTCGTTTCCCGATCAATCCGCACCACCTGCTGTTGATGCGCCACCACGCGCGTTTTACGGGTGGTCATACGATCGCTCACCGGTTTCAGGCCGCCGCTGCCCACAGCGTCCCCCTTCAGCAACGCCCGCAGCCGCTTGGCGCCGTCGTCCTTGCCCACCAGACCAAACAATTCCACGCCCGTGCCCAGTGCCGTGAGATTGCGTGCCACATTGGCGGCGCCACCGGGCATGAAACTTTCGCGTTCAAACTCCACCACCGGCACTGGGGCCTCCGGAGAAATACGTTTTACGTGACCCCAGAGGAACTGATCCAGCATCACATCGCCAATCACAAGCACGCGGCTCGTGGAAGCAGTTCGCATCAGGCTTCTTACACGTGAGATTGTGAGGGTTTTACTCATCCAAAAAAGCGGTCAACGGACTGGTCGCCTGCGCTGTAGCGTGAGTGGCGCCCAGACCGATTTCATACGCCATGCGGCCGGCTTCCACTGCCTGCGCAAAGGCACGAGCCATACGGCAAGGATCGTCATTCACAGCAATGGCGGTGTTCACCAACGCGGCGTCCGCGCCCAGCTCCATCGCCTCAGCGGCATGACTCGGCGCGCCAATGCCGGCATCTACGACCACCGGCACGGTAGCTTGGTCCAAAATAATGCGAATCTGGTCGCGTGTTTGCAGGCCGCCATTACTGCCGATCGGCGCGCCCAAAGGCATGACGGTGGCGCAGCCCACTTCCTGAAGGCGCTTAGCGATGACGGGATCAGCGTTGATATAGGGCAGCACAGTAAAGCCTTCCTGCACCAATTGCTCGGCGGCCGCCAGCGTTTCCACCGGATCGGGCAGGAGATAGCGAGGGTCCGGATGGATCTCAAGCTTCACCCACTTAGGCAACCCGGCCGCCACCGCCAAGCGCGCCAAGCGCACGGCTTCCTCGGCATTCATCGCGCCACTGGTATTGGGCAGCAACAGATATTTCTCTGGATCAATGAACTCGAGAATATTGGCGAAGGGATCTTTTTCACCGCTGAGATCGGCGCGGCGCAGGGCGACGGTCACCATCTCGGTTTCACTGGCCTCAAGGGCGTCGCGCATCAGCTCGGGCGACGCGAATTTCCCCGTGCCCAAAATCAGGCGCGAAGCAAACTCGCGATCGGCAATCTTCAACGGCGCCACAGCCACGTGGCGAAGGTACGCCGAACGCCCGCCAGCGTCGAGGCTGTCTTGATTTTCCCTCGCTCACGCGCAGGTTTTGGTTGATGTTAACCCCAGTGAACGCGCTTTCCCAACTGGGCCGCCGCACTTCGGAGCCGCCGATTTCCTGGCTGATGAAAGAGGCCCTGCAACGCCCCAACCTCATCTCACTAGCCGCCGGATTTACCGACAACCCATCACTGCCTGTCCGGAAAACGCGCGCGATTGTCGAGGGCCTGCTCCGCGGTGCCCAAGGCCAACCGCCCCTGCAATACGGCACCACGGCCGGCGATGCCCATCTGCGCCAGCTCACCGCCGCCCGTCTCGCACATCTGGATAACCGACCCGCCCAGGCCGCGGCCTACGCTCCGGAACGCCTACTCATTACTCATGGATCGCAGCAGCTCCTGTATATTCTGTCCGAAATTCTCTTTGATCCCGGCGATCTTGTGCTGGTCGAGGATCCCTCGTACTTCGTGTATCTCGGCATCATGCAAAGCCACGGCATTCGCGGGTGCGGCATCCGCATGGAGGCCGATGGCATTGATCTGGCGCATCTGGAAGCGACTCTGAATCAACTCGAACAAGCCGGCGAACTGCCGCGATTGAAGGCGCTGTATCTGGTCAGTTACCACAGCAATCCTGCGGGCATCACCACCAGCGCGGCTAAAAAGGCGGCCGCTTTGAAGCTGTTGCGGCGGTACGAAAAGGCGGCGGGACATCCGATTTATTTGATCGAAGACGCCGCCTACCGCGAGCTGCGTTTTGCCGGCGAGGATACGCCCAGCGCCCTGAGTATGGATCGACGAGCCAATCGCGTGGTGTACACCAGCACGTTCAGTAAACCATTCGCCACCGGCGTGCGTGTGGGCTTTGGCCTGTTGCCCGAGCCGCTGCTAACGGCGGCGTTGCGGGTAAAGGGCAACCACGATTTCGGCACGGCTAATTTCCTACAACAAATTTTGTCCCAAGCTCTGACCAACGGCAGCTACGAAACACAAGTGGCCAAACTGCGCCGCCGCTACGCGCGCAAGGCCAAGGTCATGACGCAGGCCTGCGCGGCCCATTTTCCGGACGCCGTGCAGTGGGAGAACCCGACCGGCGGCTTGTACGTCTGGGCACGGCTCCCGGCCAAAGTGCGCAGCGGCCTGAAGAGCGCGTTATTTGAAGCGGCACTACGGCACAAGGTGCTCTATGTGCCGGGCAATTTGTGCTACTGCGATGATACGACCCGCCGCAAACCGAATCACGAACTGCGTCTCAGCTACGGCAATGCCAGCCTGAAGGAGATCGAGGAAGGTATCGCGCGATTGGGGCGGGCGTTGAAAAAAGTGCTCTGAACAAAAAACGGCGCCCGTTTCCGGACGCCGTCGTGATTCATCGGATGCCAACCTTAGCTGGCGATCTCGGCGTTGTAGAACTCCTGCCAGTCGTCGAGGTTGTTCAGGTTCACCGCGTCATCCGGGCCGGCGTCAATGCCGCAAGCGCTGAGGATACCCGCCTTGGTTTCCGCATCGTGGTTGTAACCAGCGATGGAGGCGTTCAGCGCGTCAACGGATTCACTGTCCAGCTTCGCGCCTTCCTGCGCCTGGACCCATGCCTCGAACTGAGTGTAGGAGGGCTTCTCGTTAGTGATATAGCTGCGCACTGCTTCGGCGTCGAGGCCAAGGCCCGCAATCACCATGCTGTCGTAGCCCGCACCGATGCCCGGGTAGCCGTCGGCGATTTTGCCTGCGGCTTCGAGGGAAACTTTCTGCCAAAGACGCGGCAGGTGCAGCACACCCAACGGGCCTTTGGTACCGGAACTGATAAGAGGAACAATTTTGCTCATAAGTCTGTGTATCCTAATGTTTAGGGGTTCAGGGAGAAGGTAGGCCCGCAGGGCAAGGAGGGTCAACGGCAATTTGCGCCGTCACAAAACTGCCACAGCATGCAGTTATTTGGCCCAACGCGCCAATGGACCGCCCGGGCGCAGAACGGGCTTGAGCACGGTGTAGGGCACGAGCACATGGTACATGCCTTCTGCATACGAGCCCACGTGGTACGGAGCAAAGTGAAACTCCACGCCGGCCGGCGAAAATGTGAACGGCGCATCAACCGCATCCTGATCGGTCTTAGGCGGCCACGAAGCTTCCCGTTTGGTGAGGTTTCGACGGATGTAACCGCCCACGACCGTTCGCCATTTTTTGTGGTCATCAAATAAATCAGCCAAAGCCAGCTTCCGCGGTTGCCCATTCTGCCACCAGTAATTCACACCAAAATCCGCGTAGTTACCGTGGGCTCCCCCGCTGTATTCATAAATATGCCCACGCACACTGATGAGATCGGCCGAATAAAACCGAACCGTACCGCTCTCATCCGAGCGCCAACGCTTGTAGCTCTCGCCATGAAAATCTGGGTCCTTGGCCAGGTCTTTTTCCAAATCTAGAAAAGTCTCTTCATAGTCGGCATTCACTTCGGCGTACCGATCCAAATACGTCTTTTCAATGGCGACATTAAACCGCCGACCGGTCTCGCCAGTGAACACCGGATACGCCGTGGACACATGCGCATCATACGGCCCGTGCTGATCACGCCGCCGTTCGGTGGCCACCTGTTGCAGCCGCAGCGGATACACCTTACCGCCATCCGCACTCCGCCATTGCCCGGCCCAACCGGTGGCCGAATGTTTCAGGGACAAACGCGCAGTTACCTGTTCCCCTTTCATTTCATCCAGTTGCACGCGTGCACCGCTGGCTGTGCCCTGAAGCCTAATGCGTTTACCGTACTTCTCGTAAAAATAAGATCCCTGCACCTTACCCGTATCATGCTGCAGCCCGAGTTGAAACCGCGTGGCCTTGCCGAGCACTCCGGTGAAGTGCGATCGGCCGGCGGTCAACGCCTTCACGGTGGCATCTCCGTGTGAGAGCACAAAGGTACCTTGCGGCCAGTCAGCCAACACTGGCGCCACGGTGGGGTTCAACGGATACTGCGCACCCGTGGATCGCATGTGGGCATACCGGCGTTTGGCTCCGCCGCCGGAGACTCCAATGGCGAGGTCATGCCAGCCTTTGGTGTGCGTATCCAGAATACATATCGGCTCCTGCACACAGGTCATCCGCGAAACAAACCGGAAGGATTTACCGCCGCGAAATATAAACATCGTTCGACCGCAGGTCCCGCCGTAATCCCGCCCCAACATCAGCACCAACGCATCTTGATGGCCGTCCCCGTTTAAATCCTGTAAATGCACGCGGTACTCAGCCGGCGGCGTGGGGGTGAACGAGGTGGCGAAATATTTTTTGTGCTGCTCAAGTTGATAGCCATTCAGCGCCATATGCAGTTTCGGATGCGTCGGCTGATCCACCGCCATCACCGCTAATGACATACCGCCTAAGGCCCACACTAAAAACCTCCTCATGTCCGCAGTTTATGTTTCTGTGTTTCCATCACAAGAAGCTCTTATCCTCATTCAGATGCTAGATTCTAACTGCTTCAATCTCGCTTGTATTTCATAATTGGAAGAATCCTCACTCAAAACTTGTCTATAAACCGAAATCGCCTCTGGAACGCGCCCTTCATGTGCCAAACAATTACCTAATAAAATTAAAGGCTGCATCCCCATTAAATCTCTCACCGGTGGCGCATGAGTTTTGTGTTGCCGCCGATCAATAGCAGTTTGAAGAAGTGGGATGGCCTCTGGGGCTGAACCCACGCTCATATGGGCGATTGCTGCCAAAAAAAGTACTGATGGATTTGCTTTGTTTCCCGCCGCCTCGATGGCGCTGAGTGCGTCCAACACTTGAGCAAACTTCTTCATCACCAGTGCTCCAAAGCACAATCGACAGGCGTCTGGGGCCCACCACCACTCTCGGGGCGGCCCGAGGGCTCCGTCCGAGTACGCCTGTCGCGCGTGCCGGGCGTCGCGCTCTCGTCCGACTTCATCTCGGGCTTCTGCGGCGAGACGGACGACGACCACAGGCAGACGCTCTCGCTGCTGCGGCAGGTCCGGTTCGA